>NZ_JAKTID010000022.1:0-152526 GCF_027854795.1 Acinetobacter sp. AOR34_HL
TTTAAGGTCACTCTTTGTGCCTGATAAAAAATGGCGAAAACAAGAAGAACCTCAATTGAGGTTCTTCTTGTGATATTTGTGGGACAGCAGTGCCCGAAGGCTCTTCTTTTCACTGTAAAAATATCAACCGAAACGACCTGTAATATATGCTTCAGTTAATTGATGATCTGGCTGAGTAAATATTTTCTCAGTTGAGTTCACTTCGATCAAATCACCTAAATGGAAGTAAGCAGTACGATCAGATACACGAGCTGCTTGTTGCATTGAGTGCGTTACAATGGCAATCGTATATTGCTCAGAAAGTTCAGAAATTAATTCTTCAATCTTCGCAGTTGCAATTGGATCAAGTGCTGAACACGGCTCATCCATTAAGATCACTTCAGGGCTTACTGCGATTGTACGTGCAATACATAAGCGTTGTTGCTGACCACCTGACAAACCTGTTCCTGGCTGACTCAAACGATCTTTCACTTCTTCCCACAGACCAGCTTTACGTAAACTGTTTTCAACGATTTCTTCCAAATCGTATTTATCACGAGCTAAGCCATGTAGCTTAGGACCATAAGCTACGTTATCGAAAATTGATTTAGGAAATGGATTCGGTTTTTGGAATACCATACCAACTTGCGCACGTAGTAGAACCACATCAAGATTTGGATCATAAATATCTTGATTATCTAGAGTGACTTTACCTGTTACGCGACAAGTATCAATCGTATCATTCATGCGATTCAAAGTACGCAAGAAAGTCGATTTACCACACCCTGATGGACCAATAAAAGCAATCACTTCATTTTGATAGATATCAAGATCAATACCTTTAATCGCTTCAGTTTCACCATAGTAAACATGAACATCTTTGGTCATGATTTTTACTTCATTGCTTTTAGGCTTTTTATTTGATGAAGCCGTTTCAAACTGAGAAACAAAAGCAGTATTAGATTGCTGAACTTGTGCTTCAGATGAATTCGATTCTGTTTGCTGTGGATTCACTGACTTATCCTTTTCTAATGCGTTCATAATTTCAATCGTATTCATTGTACTCTCCTCAATTACCAACGCACTTCAAATTTCTTACGTAGCCAAATAGCAAGGCTGTTTAAACCAATCATCAATGCTAGAAGCACAATAATCGCTGCTGCTGTACGTCCTTCAAAGAAGTTACGTAGTTCATTACCTTGCCACAAATATACTTGTACAGGCAATGCTGTTGCTTGATCAAGTGGTGATGTCGGAACACTTGCAACGAAGGCACTCATACCAATCAGGAGTAATGGCGCTGTTTCACCCAATGCGTGTGCTACACCAATAATCGAACCTGTCATAATGCCAGGAAGCGCGAGTGGCAATACATGATGGAAGACTGTTTGTACTTTCGATGCACCTAAACCTAATGCAGCTTGACGGATAGATGGTGGTACTGCCTTCAATGATGCACGTGTGGTAATGATTACAGTTGGTAATGTCATTAGACTTAAAACCAAACCACCCACTAACGGAGCTGAAAGTGGCAGTTGCATCCATCCGATAAAGATAGCAGCACCTAACAAACCAAACACAATCGAAGGAACAGCAGCCAAGTTATTAATATTTACTTCGATGATGTCTGTCATCATATTTTTCGGCGCAAATTCTTCCAAGTAAATGGCACTTGCAACCCCAATTGGAATAGAGATCACGATCACGATGAGCATCATGAACAATGAACCCATGAATGCACCAGCCAAACCACTGATTGCAGGAGAACTACGAGAGTCAGGGCTAACAAATAAGTTGGTATTAAACGTACTTTCAATGATCCCTTTTGCTTCTAACTGATCAGCGAGTTGACGTACTTCTGGATCAAGTTGTTGCTGATCATCAGGCAATGAACGATCAATATTTCCAGATAACCATACATCGACATTGGCATCTGCCAAGAATTTAAGTTCTTGCTTAGTGCCAATTAATGCTGGATTTGCAAGAACCATATCACGTAAACGGTATGCTTCAGAGCTAGTATACATACCAGTCAAATAATCACGTTGCGACTCAAGTGCTGGGTCTTTAGCAACAATACCATTTACGATCAATGCATCCCAATCCACCATACCCATTTCAGTTTGCCAAGCAACAAAGCGCTCTTCAAAATGAGCTGGCGACTCACCCGCAGTTGGTTTTGGTTTCGGTCCTGCATTAATGATCGTAGGATCAAAATAAACAGGAACAGTCATACTACTCTGCCAGAAAGCTGGTAAGCCTCTCGCTAAAATACTTCCGAATAGTAAAGCCACAAATGCCAAACCAATCACGACTGCAGAGAAACCACCCAGACGGAACATTTTTTCTTTGCGATGACGTTTTGCCAACGAGCTTTGGATAACTTTTTTGCGCTGTTCACGTTGTTCAGCAGCCACTTGAGGATCAAACGCATTTGGATCCAAAGGAGATGTCTTTGATGAACTCATTCGTATTGCTCACGATATTTGCGCACGATATACAGTGCAATAATGTTTAGACCCAAAGTAATCACAAACAACGTTAAACCTAGGGCAAATGCAACCAAAGCTTGTGGACTTGCGAAATCTGTATCACCAGTTAACTGTTTTACAATTGTTACAGTCACTGTTGAAACAGCTTCTAATGGGTTTGCATGCAGTAATGGGCTATTCCCTGCTGCGAGTACCACAATCATGGTCTCACCAACAGCACGAGAAACAGCAAGTAAAAATGCGCCTGTAATACCAGGAAGTGCAGCAGGTAAAACAACTTGTCTAATCGTTTCAGATTTTGTAGCACCCAAACCTAAAGAACCATCACGGAGTGAACGTGGAACTTGAGTAATGATGTCATCTGATAATGATGATACGAATGGGATAATCATAATTCCCATAACAAAGCCAGCAGTCAAAGCACTTGTCGCATTGATATTAATACCAACACTTTCACCTACCATTTTGAAGAATGGTCCGATGACCATAAGTGCAAATACACCGTAAACAATAGTAGGAATACCTGCTAATACTTCAATAATTGGTTTTGCCCAAGCACGTAGCTTTGGAGATGCATATTCTGCCAAGTAAATTGCAATCATTAAGCCAATCGGAACCGCAACAAGTAATGCGATACCACTGACCATTAATGTCCCCCAAAGTAATGGCAAAATTCCATAACTGCCTTCAGCATTTCCTGTTGTGCTGAAACCTGGGTTCCATTCTGTACCGAAGAAGAAATCAGTAGGACTGACAAATTTAAAGAAATGTAATGCTTCTGTCAGCATCGAAAGAACGATACCAATAGTTGTTAAAATCGCAACACCAGAACATAGAATCAAGGCAACGTTAATTGTTTTTTCAACCTGATTTCGTGCACGATATTGCTCACTAACTTTACGCTTTGCCCAAACTAAACCAGCTAACGCAACACTGATAACAACAGCTAACTTAGCAAAAGTCCCAATCGTTTGAAATTTTGCTAATTGTTGTGCAGCAGCAACTTCATAAGCCGCAGCTTGATCCGTGACACCAAAACCTGAAGCAATGGCTTGAACACGATCAATTAATACATCACGCCCTGCTTCATCTAAAGTTGCACTGACGGATGCTGGGATATTATTAAAAATAATATGTTGTAAAACACTCGGTTCAACCAAGTTCCAAATTATCAAAATTAAAAAAGCAGGAATACCACACCACAAGGCAACCAAAGCCCCGTAATACACAGGACGAGAATGTAGTGCTACTGAGTTATTCCCCTTACCTGCTAGGTTACGGCTTTTGCTCAGCCCGATTTGATATGCGATTGCCACAAGGGCTAATAACACACCGATAAGTAGCAGATTCATGTAATCTCCACTGTTTTCTCAATTTTCATCATTTGAAAAAACTTAGCTAGACAAAAAGGCCGATGAACCTAAGTCTCACCAGCCTCCGTTATTAAGTAAACTTATTTAACTGTTTTACCAGCTTTAAAATCAGCAAGGATTTTTGCACGTTCTTTGTCATTCAATGCGATCAAACCAGCTTTTTCTAACTTAGAGCCTTTACCAGATACTTTCTTGTTTAAGAAGTATTCTACGTATTGTGGTAAACCTTTGATTGACTTCAAGTGTTCGCCTTTCACATAGAAGAACAATGGGCGAGAAACTGGGTACTGACCACTTAAAATTGTCTTCTCAGAAGGAACAACGTTGTTTACAGTTGCAACACGTAACTTGTCACGGTTCAAGTCATAGAAGCCAAGACCAAATACACCTACAGCGCTTGGTGAAGTCTTTAAGCGAGCAAGAGTTTCTGTATAGTCACCAGCGATTTCGATTACGCGACCATCTTTACGGAATGTAGAGCACGCTTTTTTCTGAGCTTCTTTGTCTAAGTTTTTGAAGTAATCATAAGCTTCACAACCTGCTTCAACCATTTTCTCTTGGAATACTTCACGAGTACCGTGGTTAGATGCAGGAATAACTAAAGTAATCGGCTCATTTGGTAAAGATTTATCAATTTGGTTCCAAGTTGTATATGGGTTTGGAACTAATTTACCATTTGAAGGTAATTGAGCAGATAATGCTGTGAATACGTGATAAGGTTTTAATTTATACGCAGCTTTTTTTACATTTGATGCAAATACGATACCGTCATAACCAATTTTGATTTCTTGGATTTGGTTTACGCCAGCTTTTTTACATGCAGCGATTTCAGTATCTTTGATAGCACGTGAAGAGTTCGCGATATCAATTGTGTTGTCGCCAACACCTTGACAGAATTGTTTCAAACCACCTGAAGAACCGCCTGAACCAACAACTGGTGCTTTGAATTGTGGGAAAGTATTACCAAATTCTTCTGCAACAATACTTGCATAAGGTAATACAGTTGATGAACCAGCAATTTGAATCGTATCACGAGCTGCGTTAGCAGTTCCTGCTACAGTTGCCCCAGATACAGCTAATGCAAGTGCGATATAACGTGGATTTAAGCGCATTCTGTCTTCTCTCATTTATACAATTTGATTTACAACTCTTTTAACTTCAAGTGTTGTACTTTGGTTAACTGCATTTTGATCAGATAATATGACAAATAGGTTACAACTTTGTGACGCTTTGATGATAATTGATGTGATGTGTGATAATTAATTAAATATTTATCAATATCAATTATATAAACGAATAATTTTATTGTTAAAAAATTGCTATTTTCAGCAGAGCTGCAATATTTCATTGAATTATTACACCCTCTGCTCGATTTTTAAAGGAAATATGCATCCATTAATTGAAAAAATATTGCGACTAAGATTTAAAGCATTTTTCCCACTCTAAAATAGTATGACAATTTTATTAATTCAAATATGGTCTAAAAACCAAACAATTCCAACATTTTTGAATTTAAAAGTATGTTTTTAGATTTCTTTAAACTCATCGAATGATCAAAAAATAGTACATTTAAATAAAGACTGTGTTCTAAAAAAATCAACAATCTATTCAGTTTATTGAAATTTCTTAGAACGGTGTATTGATCTATATTCATTTTAAATGAATAGAAAACTGAGATCATGAATACCAAAGCCATTGCGACATTTAACCCAGATTTACCGATCCATATGACCTTTCCTGAGCATGACTGGCACTTGCTTTCCCAACACTGGTATCCGATTGCCTTAGCACGTGATATTACAGAACAGCCAACTGCTACAATGCTATTGGATATGCCATTAGTAATTTATAAAATAGCCGATCAAGTTATTGTTGCAAAGGATGCTTGTCCTCACCGTGGTGTTCCTCTAAGTCTAGGGCGTAATGATGGTCTTGGAGTAGTTTGTCGCTATCATGGTTTACGTTTTGGCGAAGATGGAAAATGCAATCGAATTCCTACGTACCCACAGCATAAAATATCTGATCGCTTCCATTTAAAAACATATGCTGCTGCTGAAAAATATGGGTTGATCTGGTGTTGCTTAACCGCTCCATTAAATGAAAAACCCAATATTCCACATATGCCCTATTGGGATGATTCAAATTTTCAACAACTGGTTTGTCCATTTGTAGATTTAAATTGTTTTGCTGGTCGTCAGCTAGAAGGCTTCATTGATGTGGCTCATTTTGCTTGGGTACATCCTGATACTTTTGGTGATCCTGACAATGTTGAAGTTCCTGATTACATAACAACCGAGACCAATTATGGTTTTGATGCAGACTATCTCAGCAGTGTTGGTCGTTATCCAATTGGGATTGACCAACGTGGCAAAGAAGGTTTTCAATGGCTAAGACATTTCGAAATCAGTCTTCCTTTCACTGCAACTCTAACAATCCATTTTCCTCACAATAGTAAGCAAGTAATTATGAATGCAGCGAGTCCTGTATCTGCTCGTCAAACGCGCTTATTTGCTCCAATCTGTCGGAATTATGATAAAGATCTCCCTGTTGAAGATGCTTGTAAATTTAACTTAGCGATATTTGAAGAAGACAGACTAATTGTCGAGACGCAAAAACCTGAATATCTTCCATTAGATCTCTCTATGGAAGCTCATTTTCCAGCCGATCGCAGTTCAAGCATGTATCGAAAACTATTGCGAAAAATGGGATTCAGTCCAATTTTTGCAGCTTAATATTACTTTATATAAATTTTTAAATAAAAAAGAGGTCTTTCAAAGACCTCTTTTTTATTGGCATATCAAATTAAATTGCAATTAATCGATCGCAGGAACATAAGTACCAGCAACGATTGCATCTTTAATACGATCAGCTTCTGCAAGCACAAGCGCAAGAAGATTTTGAACGTTTTCAAGTGTTGCAACTGGACTTAAAGTTGTCATTTTCAATGATTGAACCTGACCAACTTTAGTCACACCAATATTCGCCTCACCACGTGCAAATAATTCATCTGCAACGTTTTGGTTCAAACTATCAATAAACTCAGTTGGATAACCTTCTGGAACAACACGGAACAGAACAGAAGCAAATTGTGGTTCAACCAACAATTCTAGACCTGCGGTTGCTTTGATGTAGTCTGCAACTTCACGTGTTAATTTCACACCGTGGTCGATCATTGAACCATAAAGCTCTTCACCTAATGCTTCAACTGTCATCCACAATTTTAATGCATCAAAACGACGAGTCGTTTGCAATGATTTAGACACAAGGTTAGGTACACCATGCTCTTCATCATAAGCAGAGTTTAAATACTCAGCTTCATAATGCATAAAGCGATAGTTAGCCTCGTCTTTCAACAAGAAAGCGCCACAACTAATGCTTTGGAAATAATGCTTATGGAAATCAAGTGTGATTGAGTCTGACAATTCAATTCCATCAAGCATTGCACGATGATCATTAGAAAGAATCAGCGCACCACCCCAAGCAGCATCAATATGCATCCAAGAACCAAATTTATTGGTAATTTCACGGATTTTCTTGAGTGGATCGATTGCACCAGCATCTGTCGTCCCCGCTGTAGCAACAACACAAGCAACGATTTTGCCTTCAGACTGAAGATGTGCCATGGTTTTTTCGAGTGCATCGACATCCATTTGCGCATTTTCATTGACAGGAACAGTCACGACCGACTGGAAGCCCATCCCCATCATTGCCATGTTCTTTTGCACAGAGAAGTGTGCATTTTCAGAACAAATGACTTTGACGTTTTTCATTGCTTCTGCAGGAATACCATCACGCTGAACAGACCATGGATTACCATTTTCATCTTTCCAGTTTTTTGAGATACACCAGTCACGTGCAAGCAATACACCCATCAAGTTAGACTGTGTTCCACCTGAAGTGAATACACCTGCTTGACCTGCGCCATAGCCCACTTTTTGGCGTAACCAATCAATAAGCTGAACTTCCATCAATGAACCCGCTGGGCTTTGATCCCATGAATCCATAGATTGGTTCGTTGCATTGATTAACACTTCCGCAATTTGGCTCATCACCATCGTTGGGCAATGCAAATGTGCAAGTGAGTGTGGATGATGTACTTTTAAACTTTTGTTGAGGAAAAGCTCAACCATACGTTGTAATGATTGTTGTACACCTAAACCTTCTTTTGATGGATTAAAAGAAATTGCTGCACGCAAATCTTTAATACTTCCACCTGTGTACATTTTATCATTTTGCAACCATGCTGAAACGGCTTTAACCGCTTCGCCCATTGCTGACTGATAGTCAGCAATGGATTGTGCATCATTGCAGAGTAACGCTTTACGATGTTCTGCAAAATCAACCATGGATTAGCCTCGTACTGCTTTTAAAGCTTCTGCAATCGCTTTTTTGAAGCGTGCAACTACTTCAACACATTCGTCTTGATTGATGATAAGTGGGCAAAGTAAACGAATTACAGTACCGTTACGACCACCTTTCTCAAGTAAAAGTTTATTGTTGAAACAAGCGGTTTGAATTGCCGCAGCTAATTGTGCATCAGCAGGAAGTGAACCCATATGGTCAGCTGGTTTACGCTCATCAACGATTTCAACGCCGATCATCAAACCACGACCACGGACATTACCGATACATGGGAATTCTTGAGCTAACTTTTTGAATTCAGCTTGTAAGAAATCACCACGCTCTTGCGCATTTTGAGCTAGGTTTTGTTCAGAAATAGTTTTTAGAACCATTAAACCTGTACCCATTGCCAACTGGTTGCCACGGAAAGTACCCGTGTGACCTGCTGGCTGCCAAGCATCAAACTTACGCTTAATACCAAGCACGGCTAATGGTAAACCACCGCCTACAGCTTTTGACATCACCACAACATCAGGCTCGATACCTGCATGTTCAAAGGCAAACATTTTACCTGAACGTGCAAAACCAGCTTGAACTTCGTCCAAAATTAAAACGATGTTGTGCTTTTCAGTCACTTCACGAATTTTTTGTAACCACTTAACAGGTGCAGTTACGACACCGCCTTCACCTTGAATTGCTTCAAGAATCACAGCAGCAGGTTTCGTTACACCACTTTCAACATCTTCGATGAAATTTTCAAAGAAGTAAGTCAAAGCATCAACACCCGCTTCACCACCTAAACCAAGTGGGCAACGATATTCATGTGGATATGGCATAAACTGAACGCCAGGCATAAGACCATTCACGGCATTTTTAGCACTCAAGTTACCTGTCATCGACAGTGAACCATGAGTCATACCGTGGTATCCACCTGAAAAACTGATCACAGAACTACGACCAGTATATGTTTTAGCAAGTTTAATCGCCGCTTCTGTAGCATCTGCACCAGATGGTCCACAGAACTGTAAGCAATATTCTTCTTTACCGCCTGGCAAGTAAGCCAAAAGTGCTTCAGTAAAAGCATCTTTTAAAGGAGTCGTTAAGTCTAAAGTATGCAAAGGCAAACCACTTGCCAATGTATCTTGAATACTTTGAATCACCGCAGGATGATTATGACCTAAAGCCAATGTTCCTGCCCCAGCTAAACAGTCGAGGTATTGAGTACCCTCAACATCTGTAACCCAGCAGCCCTGTGCTTTCGCTATCGCTAACGGTAATTTACGTGGATAACTACGAACATTTGATTCCATCTGACTTTGGCGAGTCAAATAATATTCGTTGGATGCATTAGCGGCAGGGTTTACGGAAGTAACGCTCATATCGAATTACCATCTCTGATATGGGTAAAAGAAATAAGTCTGGTGACTTGCGGTCGTTTGACTCGGTGCTTTTTAGAATCTAGTGCAGACAAAATGTTTTATATCTTTCAACTAGGTGCGAGATGATACCTAATTTTGAAATAAAATAAACTCTTTTTATGCCTGACATTCATCTAATATTATTGAAAAAATGTTTCTTTCAATTAACTATGATGAATTATCATCATACTATGTGACAAGCGAAAGAAAGTATGCTTTTTTTATCTACATATAAATTTTTAGATAAATGGTCAAAACCATCATCATAACTATTTATTATTTAAATATTTTTATTTTATTTTCTTATTGCAAAACATCTCAAATTTATTACAAAGACACCACAAAATCTGCAGAAGTTCAACATCAGTTCTTTTTAATATGAAAGTTGTAAAAATAATTTGTTAATCGTCACTTTAAGGAAAAATTTATGCGTACTTTAGCACTCGCTTCGATGATGTTAGGTGCAGCTCTCAGTTCAAGCGCATTTGCCCAAGATTCCAACCAATTAAACTATAATATCGTCAATATCCAAGCTGATGCATCACGCCAAGTTGCCAATGATCAAATGCAGGCAGTTCTGTACATCGAAAAGAGTCATAAGCAACCTGCAGAACTCTCAAATCAAATCAATCAACTGATGAATCAAGCTCAAGCTCTTTCTCGGAAATATCCACAAGTCAAAGTTGAAACAGGTGCTCAAAGCACTTATCCTGTTTATGACAATGACAACAATAAATTAAAAGAATGGCGTGCTCGTGCAGAAATCCAGTTAGAAAGTAAGGACTTCAAGGCGGCAAGTCAGCTAATCAGTGAACTACAACAAAATTTTCAAACTCAATCTATTAACTTTACCGTATCTGATGAGCAACGAAAGAAAGTTGAAAATGAGTTAATGATTGAGGCTTCTAAAAACTTCCAACAGCGTGCTCAATCAATCACGCAAGCGTGGAACAAAGCACAATATAATCTTGTCAGTTTAAATTTAAATACCAGCAATTACTTCCCTCAACCCATGATGCGTGGTGGCGTTGCAAAATTTGCAATGGCAGAAGCTGCTCCTGCTCAAGATATGGCTGCGGGTGAGTCAAAAATTATCGTAAATGCTAATGGTTCGATTCAATTCAAATAATTTGAATGGGCATAAATACAAGAAAAGGCATGTAATATGCCTTTTCTTCACTCTATCTCAGCTAAATTTTGTAAAGAATCCCATGCAGCTTTAGCCAACAATTCTCGATAAATTTTCGGATTCGTATCAACCTTTTCAAACAACCAAGCACGGCAATAGTTTTCTGTTGCACCAATCACTAAAGACATCATTAACTCTGCTGGAGCTGATTTCAATAAAGATGCTTCAGAATACTGTGAAATGTAGTTGCGTAGCGTTTTATTTCTGAGCTTATTCTTTTCAATTAGAACCGAACGGTGTTCACCTTTCATTACACTGTAATGTGCAAGTAATAAAAATTTAGCGAACTCTGGCTGATCAGCAACCCAATCAACATAACTATAAATCAAGCTATAGATCAGTTCTTTTAAAGATTGCGTCTGCTCTAAGTATTGATCTCTTAATCTTGATTGATCATCTAAAGCTGCAAACACTAAAGCGGCAATTACACCCTCTTTATTTTTGAAATGATGATAGATCCCTCCTACACTGCTTTCTGAACGTTCTCTAATCATCTCAATGCTAGTGGCATCTAATCCAAACTCTAAAAAACACGATAACGCATCAAATAATATTTGACGCTTTAACAAAGATCTTCGTTGAGGATACAACCTTTCTAATAATTGTTGAGCCGTTTGCATATTCAATTTGAGTTCACCGATTGTCGGAACTATTGTGAATGACTTGACCACAACTTGTAAACAGAATTATATTCTGTAAAAGAATTAAATTCTGTTTTTATCAAGGTAATTTAACATGGCTTCAACTCTAGAATTGTGGAACAAAGCTTCTGCTTTACCCGCAGGCAAATGGACATTTACACGCATGCTTTGCCTAAAAGCACCATATTTCAGTAGTATTTCTCCGCTATTTGAAGAACTAAAGCCGAATTCGTGCAAAATTTCGATTAAGAAAAAACGTTCAGTGCTCAACCATATAGGGACTGTACACGCGATCGCGATGTGTAATATGGCTGAACTTGCTGGAGGAACAATGACAGAAGTTACCGTTCCTGCAACACATCGTTGGATTCCTAAAGGAATGACTGTTGAATATTTGAAAAAAGCAGAAACTGATTTGATCGCAATTGCCTCACCTGTTGAACAAAATTATGATTGGGATAAAGCAGGTGAATATCTTGTCAATGTCGATGTTTTCGACAAAGCAAATGAAAAAGTTTTCCACGCAAAAATTACAATGTGGATTTCTAAAAAGAAATAAAAAAGCCCCGATATAAAAACATATCGGGGCTTTTTTTGAATCAGGGATTACTTTTTAAAAGGTAATGCATATTTGAAGATACGTCCCACAACTTCGCCAAATTGCTTTACAAAGCTTGCGTTGTTGTAATTCAAACCATATTTTTTACATACCGCTTCAACTTTAGGTGCGATTTCACGGTAACGGCGTGCTGGAATATCAGGAAATAAGTGGTGCTCAATTTGATGACTCAAATGACCCGTCAAAATATGAAAAGCCTCCGATCCTGTTAAATTCGAAGAACCGCGAATTTGTCGCATATACCAATGACCACGGCTTTCATTTTGTAGAACTGCTTTAGGGAAAACTTCAGCATCTTTAGTAAAATGTCCGCAGAAAATAATACTAAATGTCCAGATATTACGAAGACCATTGGCAACAAGATTACCCGTGAACACAGGAATCGCCGATGGACCAGCAATCAATGGAAAAAACACATAATCTTTAAACAGTTGCTTCGCGATTTTCTTTTGCACAGGTTTCCATTCCTGCTTAAACTCGTCCATAGTCTTACGCTTGTAGACAACTTTACCTAATTCAAGATTTTGAATTGCAACACCCCATTGGAACAATAGGCTAAATGGCACGATATAAATTGGTTGAATTAAAGTAAATTTAGTCCAACGTTGTTCTGGAAATAAACGAAATACCCCATAACCCACATCATCATCCATTCCCTTAACATTGGTATAAGTATGATGCTTATAATTATGAGTTTGACGCCAGTTATCCGATGTCCCGACTGTATCCCACTCGTAGGTTTGACCATTAAATTTTGGATCATTCATCCAGTCATATTGCCCATGCATCACATTATGACCCAATTCCATATTTTCCATGATTTTGGCATAGCCCAATAAGCCAGTACCTAATAACCAAGCTGGTGGAAACCATCCTGCAAAGAGTAATGCACGACCTAAGAAACTACTATATCGAATAGACGCATAAACTCGACGAATATACTTCGCGTCTTTCTCGCCTAAATCATTTAGTACTTCTTGTTTGATTTGATCTAATTCACGGGCAAAAGCATCTAACTCAGCAGCAGTTAAATCTCGGTTTTTTGGATTTTTAAAATATTGAACTTTAACAGGCATGTTCATAATCTTTATCTCTCTTATAGATCAATTACAAGATCTGATTGAGCTGAATTCACACAAATTTTTAATAACTGAGTCGGTTCTTGATTTGCAGCACCATTCAGCAAGTTCTTTGTCGCACCTTGGGCTTTAGTACAGGCACATTTGTTGCAAATTCCCATACGACAACCATGATTTGGCTTGATGCCTTGCTGTTCTAAGCTCGATAAAATGGACTGACCTTTAGGAATGGCGACTGTTTTATTGGACTTAGTCAACGTGACATTAATGAAGCCAATATCTGTTTGCTCAGCACTAAATTGACTTAAGCTAAAAGCCTCAGTCTGTACGACGGCAGCCTCAACAAATAAAGATTCTGCTGTTGAAGCAAATCCTGAGGGACCACATGCGTAAACGGTAATTTCATTTAACGCCCCCAAAGTTTCTACATGATTTTGGTTTAGGCGTTGATCTTGTTCTTGGGTATAGAATATTTGATAACTGAAATTTGGAAAGTTTTCTGCGATCTCTTTTAAATAATCTGTGTATGCAGCGTCCTGATGAGTTTTGACCCAGTACATAAGTTGTACAGGTGTTTTGTTCAATTGCTTGGTCTGACTCAAACTTTCGATCAAGCTCAACATCGGTGTAATACCACTGCCCGCAGCGAGTAAAAGTAACTTTGGTGTCTGAATACTCTGTTGCATATCACCATATGGTTGTCCCAAACGAAGGATATCTCCAACTTGGCTTTTTTCGACCAACCATGAACTGACCAAACCTTGATCAACTTTTTTGACTGTTAAGCACAGATGATCAGCATCTAACTGCATCAGACTATATGTCCGTTCGTAATGACGACCTGCAATTTCAACCGTTACAGGATGGTGTTGCCCTGCGAGTCCACGTGCTACATGACGATTACATTCTAAAATAAGGCTAACTGTATCTTTTGCTACAACTTGTTTTTTTACGACACGTGCTAGGGACTGATTGATTGACCATAAAGGGTTAACTTTTTGCAACCAAAAATCAGCATCGTGATGTGCTATTACACTTTGAACCAATGAATTAAATAATGAAGTTCTCTTTTGGAGTGCTTGCATGATCGGGAACTCTGATCGTTTTTTAATTATTATGCATATGTATATATATTTGTATATACACTCGTATAAAAATTTACATTTCACAAGTCTTTGTACAACAGCTATAATCCTGACTAGCTCACTTATATTTTGAAAACAATGGTTCATTCTTCTTTTTTACCGCTTGGCAATGACACAGTAAATGAACAAGATGTCATCCAAATGAAATCTCAAGTACGTTCGGTTGGTAGAAAAGCAACGATTACGCGTGAGGAATTGTTCCAAGCCACCTTAAATTTGATCGGTCCTCAAAAAAGTATCGCCTCTCTTAGTCTGCGTGAGATAGCCCGTGAAGCAGGGATTGCACCAAATAGCTTTTATCGTCATTTCAAAGACATTGATGAACTTGCGATTGCATTGATAGACCGCTCTGGTTTGGTATTGCGCCGTATCATTCGTGAAGCTCGACTGCAAGCCTCTAAACAACAAAGTATTATTCGCAGTTCTGTTGAAGTCTTTATCCAGCAATTGGATGCAGATGAAGGCAACTTAAGTTTGTTGTTGCGTGAAGGCTATACAGGTTCAACATCGTACAAAGCTGCTGTTGATCGCCAACTCAATTTTTTCCAACAAGAACTCCAAGAAGATCTAATCCGCTTAGAACAAATGAATAATGGCAAAATTAGTCATGCTGATATTGCCGCGAAAGCGATTACACAACTCGTATTTAATATGGGTGCAAAAGTTATTGAGATACCTGCTGAACAGCGCACCGAAGTTGCTGAACAAACCATGATTATGATTCGTATGATCTTGGAAGGTGCACGTCATTTAGATGAATCAAGTATTCGATAATACTTGTTCATCACTGCACGACAAGCCGCTTCGCCTCATCGGGTGAAATCTCAGTATTAAAGCGAATTTGCTCTTCAATAATTTCTACAGGAATAAATCGAACCTGCACGACAGTCGGATTACTTCGATCATCTGCTGGCATCATCTGATTCAGTTGCTCGATTTGACTGAGCGTAGGTACCGTATCCCCTCGCACCACAACTCGGATTAAGGTGTATTGCTTTTGCTGCTCGAACTGAATAGTGTCGATAATATTATTTTTTTGATTTAGTAATTGCTCAATCGCAGTTTTAGATTTAGTTTCATACATTTGTTTTTGCAACATATGTATGAAATTAGCAGATAAATAAATTGCGAGTATCAAAAGGAAAATTAAGCTGATTGCATTTCTTTTGATAAATTCCAAAACATTACTTTGTACTTGTTCATTTGAACCACGTCTGAAACCTGCAATCCACAACACGAGTGAAGAACTAATCTGAATAGCAACCATATTGGTTAAAGCCAATAAAAATGCATTTGCTGAATGACGTAATTCCGCATGGGCTAACAATATGCCACTTGCCACTAATGGTGGAACCAATGCAGTAGCCACAGCAACACCAACCACCGCTACAGACAATCTTGGTGAAATTGAAGCAAACGCCCCTGCTGCACCGCCTGCTAAGGCAATCATCAAGTCAATTACTGTCGGCTGAGTTCGAGATAAAATTTCACTAGTTAAAGGCATATTGAAGTTAATCAAACCCAATACGACACCAATACTAAAAATCATCACCACGCCCAGTGCTAGGGTTTTCAGAGCGGTTTGTAATAGAATCCACCGATTATCAATAAATGCTAGTGCAATACCTGAAATGGGCCCCAACATCATTGCAACCAGCATTGCTCCTATTACAACTGCGGCTGAGTCTGCCAGCAATCCATAACCAGCAATCACTGCAGCTAAAGCATTCATAATAAAATACGTTTTGGTTGGCAAAGCATCTGCCTGAATATTTAGTCGTACATGCTTATGATCAATTTTCCTAGAATTTTCTCTTAAGGCTTGTTTATATCTAAGCTTTTCCTTTAAACGTTCTATATGAGCCTGTTCAGGATGATCATTAATGACGATTGTGGGTTTATCTTTTTCATTTTCCATTGTTTTTATACTCATTTCATAAACAGAAGTTTCAGGCAAAGTCCTAATTTACTTTTTGGTTGATTATTTAAATCATGCTTAGTTCAACCTTACTCTAACACCATGTAATTACAATAGAAAAAATATTTAAACTCACCATAATTTACAAAAGGGTTAAGAATTAAAACACTCCTTCTGCATAGCGCGGGTTAAGCTGAAACTTGAAATAGATCATTCGTTTAATTCATCAAATTTCACATACAATAATTGAATGAGGTAACTATGAATTCTTCAGCAGCTCTAAAAGTATATACACGTAATAATTTAGATGATTCGATTAAAGAAGCAACGGTCAAAATTCTAAATCAAATTCTTGCGAATCTGATTGATTTATCACTACTTACTAAACAAGCACATTGGAATATGCGTGGTAGTAATTTTATTGCAGTCCATGAAATGTTAGATATGTTCCGCACCTCAATCATTACCCATCTAGACAATGTCGCTGAGCGTGCTGTGCAAATTGGTGGAACAGCATTGGGTACAACCCAAACAGTCGCTGAAAGTTCACATCTTAAACCGTATCCTGTCGCGATTCATGCTGTACAAGACCACTTGAAAGAATTGGCAGATCGTTATGGTGTAGTCGCAAATCATCTACGTGATACGATCGAAGATATTAAAGACCCAATTTCTGAAGATATTATTCATGCAGCTTTAGAAGACTTAGATCAGTATTTATGGTTCTTAGAAGCCAATATTGACCAAAACTAAGTTTAGTTTATTCAAGACGAAAAAAAGAGGACAATTCAGTCCTCTTTTTTTTCAGCGCTAATTATGGTTTAACCACAACCAGTACCTGAATCGCTTCTGGGGTAACAGAAAGTCCATCAAGTAGTCCTAACCCTTCTTTTTGGAATTTTTGTAAGCGCTCAATTTCATCTTGGCGAATACTTGGATTGAATTGCTTCAGATAAGTTAAACGGTCAATTTCATATTGCCATTTACTACTGTAGTGCTCTTTCGCTTGCTGCATCAATTCAGGTAACGATGTTTTAGCAATATCCAAAGCTTGAGCATAACGTGTCTCAATCACATCACGGCGCGCTTTCACCACCTGACGGCAGCTATTACCATCTAAATGGTGCAAGTATGGACGTAAAATACTTGGATCAATCTTGGCAGATAAATCTTGACCATTTTCGCTCAATAAAACACGAATCAACTGCTTTGGAAGGCTTGATGGTAAGTTCAGGGCTTTTGGTGCAACCACATCCACCTTAAACCAAACTTCCAACAGAACTGAACCTTGTTTTAATGCATTTGATTTCAACAACGCAACATTGGTACTACCAAATGATTGTGTGCGGATCATTTCCATCACACTTTCAATAAATGGATGCTCAAGTGTCAAATACTGCGCATCTTCACGAATCTGAGCCTGATCACGGTAGAAAGTCGCTGTCATACCTTCTTCGTCTAAGGTCAAACCTTGAACTTGCATTTGATCAGTAGGCTTAATGATTACTGTACCGTTGCTTTGCTCATCAAAATCGATATTGGTAGATGACATAAAGCGTTTAACAAACATCGGCAAAGTCGTATTGTCATCATAATCTTCGAGTGCTTGTACAATACCTTGTGCAACCACTGGACGACATGAATTGTACTCTAGCAATCTGTCACGACCAGCTTGTAATTCAGCTTCCAAAGCTTGGCGTTGTACATTCACTTCTTCAAGTAAATCTTCAAAAGTCTGACCTTGATCAGCAAGCAAACAATCTTTTAACTCAACAATAAAGTTCTCTTGCAAGGTTTGCGCAGTTGGAGAGATATTGCTGAAAATATTAAGTGCTTCGTTGTACCAACGGAACATACGCTCTTGAGCGGTGCCTACCAAATATGGCACATGAATTTGGATACGGTTTTCTTGACCAATACGATCTAGTCGACCAATACGCTGTTCGAGCACATCAGGGTTTGCAGGCAAATCAAATAAAATTAAATCACTGGCAAACTGGAAGTTACGCCCTTCTGAACCAATTTCAGAGCACAGTAAAATCTGAGCACCATAACTATCTTCAGCAAAATATGCGGCGGCTTGGTCACGCTCTAATAAGCTCATGCCTTCATGGAACATTGCTGTACGAATACCTGCATGTAAACGTAGGGCATTTTCTAAAGCTTCAACTACAGGTCCACTACGTGCGATCAACAATACTTTTTTGTGCTTGAGATCTTTACGCAGTACTTCCATCAACCACGGCACACGAGGATCAGTTTCCATCCAAGAACCATCGAGCTGTCCCTCTTCAGGCCACATTTGCTCTCGCATTTTGCCGTCAAAAGACCAGTCTTCTGGTGCAGGCAATGGTGCAGGTTGACAGTCACGACCTGGGAAACCTTGAATCGCTTCACGCGTGTTACGGAATAAAATACGACCTGTACCATGACGGTCTAATAATTCATGGATCGCTCGCATACGCTGTTCTGGCTGATCATCAATACGATGACCCAATAAGCCGTCTAGTGCGACCAAATGCTCTTCAGTCAATGCCTCATCAGACATCAATACTTCTGCTATTTTCGCAGTATGCTGATATTGTTCTTCTTCGTCGAGGAAGCGATCTAAACTGCTAAAACGTTGTGGATCCAGCAAACGAAGTCGCGCAAAGTGACTTTCTACGCCTAGTTGCTCTGGTGTAGCAGTAAGCAAAAGCACACCTGCTGTTTGTTCAGCGAGTTCTTCTACTAAATCATAACGATCATTACCACCGTCTTCTTCACTCCACATTAAGTGATGTGCTTCATCTACGACGAGTAAGTCAAAGCCAGCTTCTACGGCTTGCTCACGCAAGTCTTCATGGTCAACCATCAAATCAACACTGGCAATAATACATTGCTCAGTTAAAAATGGATTGAGGTCAGGATCGTGTTCTTTGATCGAAGCAGTACGTGTTAAGTCAAAAAGAGAAAATTGCAAATTGAAACGACGACGCATTTCAATCATCCATTGATACTGCAATGAATCAGGAACCAAAATCAGAATACGTTCTGAGCGACCCGTTTTTAGTTGTTGATGGATGATTAAACCAGCTTCAATGGTTTTACCTAGCCCCACTTCATCTGCTAACAAAACACGTGGGGCAAAACGCTTACCGACTTCGTGAGCGATATAAAGTTGATGTGGAATCAATCCAACACGAGCGCCAAGGAAACCACGTAAAGGACTAGTATGCATTTGCGCTTGTAATAGCATCGCTTCGATCCGAAGGTCATACCATTCTTTGTAATCAATTTGACTAGCAAGCAAACGCTCTAAAGGTTTTGAAAGCTGAATTTGCGCACCAATACGTGTTTCATTCAACGACTTACGTTCTTGCTCGCCATTTTCTAAAGTACGAACAACTTCGTATCGAAGCACTCCATGTCGATCTTCGATTGCTTCAACAATCCATTTTGTGCCTTCTTGATCTTGCACTTCATCGTTTACATTGAAAATGATACGAGATAAAGGTGCATTGTTACGTGCATACACACGTGTTTCATCACTTTTGGGGAATAAAATGCTGATAGAACGTTCATCCACATCAATAAGAACGCCTAAACCTAGTTCAGTTTCTGTATCTGATAACCAACGTTGACCAATAGCAAACTGCTGCAATTTTTCCACCTTTATCTCAAGTTAGCCTACATATTGTAGTGCTTAATTCAACGAAGAATTAATGCATTTTATGTAGTTTTCAACGATATGTATTTTGACACAAAGCGCGTTCAAATAGCGCGCATCACATCATGTTTCATAAAAAAGTTTTGGGCTAAAACTGTACAGGACAATTGAATGTCAACTGCTGAGCTGTTTTAGGATGAGTGAAGCTTAGTTCTGTCGCATGTAAACACAAACGATCATAAAGCTGTTGTTGTTCTGGCGTAGCGTACAAAGTATCACCTAAGATCGGGTGACCTAAATACTGCATATGCACACGAAGCTGATGCGAACGACCTGTAATCGGAACGAGTTGAACTCGGGTTACAGGATGTCCTTTAATTTCTAAATGTTCGATGACTTGCCATTCTGTTAATGCTGGTTTGTTATGCGATGCATCAACGATATGCAATGGCGGACGACTTGGATCATAAATCACTGGTATATCGACGATACCTTCACCTTCGAGATGTCCTGCAACCAAAGCTTGGTAAATTTTTGAGGTTTGACGATCTTGGAATTGGCGAGAAATATGACTCTGCCCAAATTTAGATAAACCAAAAACCAGTATTCCTGAAGTATCCCGATCTAAGCGGTGAATCAGTAAAGTTTTTGGCTCTAGTTTTAATAAGCGATTGATTAAACAATCTTGCAAATCAGGTGTTTTTCCAGGTACGGTGAGTAGCCCTGCGGGTTTATGGATGACCATAAAATCTTCATCACGATGAATCAAATGTTCACTTAGAAAATCACTCAAGGTAGCCTTCCAACGACTCGATGAAAACAAGCGGGCAATCATAAAAAGCTTAGACTAGAAATACAATGAAAAAATCGATTTAATTCTAATTTTTTATTCCATATCTAAAAAAACACCACAACAATAGTCATGGTGTTTCCTGATATCTGAAATTAAGCAGAAGCTTTCATTTCAGCAAATGTTTCTTTTGCAGCTTGAATCGTTTCTGCAATATCTTGATCAGAGTGTACTGAAGAAATAAAACCAGCTTCGAATGCTGAAGGTGCAAGGTAAACACCACGTTTAAGCATACCATGGAAGAATTTCTTAAACGCACCCACATCACAGGCTAACATGGAATCAAAACTTGTGATGTCATCTTGATCTGTGAAATACAAACCAAACATTCCACCTACTTGCTGAGTTTTGAATGGAATACCAGCTTCATCTGCTGCAACTTGTAAACCAGCAAGCAGTTTTTCTAATTGCGCAGCTAATTTGTCATAGAATTCAGGTTCACGTAGATGCTTAAACATCGCAATACCCGCACGCATTGCCAAAGGATTTCCTGACAATGTCCCTGCTTGATACACGCCGCCTAGCGGTGCGATACACTCCATGATTTCACGTTTACCACCAAAAGCACCCACTGGTAATCCTGCACCAATGATTTTACCTAAAGTCGTTAAATCTGGTTTTACCTTATAGACTGATTGCGCACCACCAAGAGCAACACGAAAACCTGTCATTACTTCATCAATAATGAAGACTGATTTATATTCATCACAAACATCACGAATTGCTTGCAAGAACCCGTCAATCGGCGTTACTAAATTCATGTTGCCTGCTACAGGTTCAATGATTACACCTGCAATCTCATGACTAAACTTACTAAAACACTCTTTCAATGCTTCAATGTTGTTATATGGCAAAGTTAAAGTATGTTTTGCAAAATCAACAGGTACACCTTTAGAAGTCGGCTCACCCTCACCCAAAGTAAGTAAACCTGAACCTGCTTTAACTAATAACGAATCAGAGTGACCATGATAACAGCCCTCGAATTTCACAATCTTGTCACGTCCTGTATAACCACGTGCCAAACGAATTGCGGTCATTGTCGCTTCAGTTCCTGAACTGGTCATACGAACCATTTCGATTGAAGGCATAATTTCGCAAATTGTGTCTGCTAAAGTAGTTTCATGCACGGTTGGCGCACCAAAACTTAAGCCATCCTCAGCTGCGATTTGCACCGCTTTAATAATATCAGGATGTGCATGACCTAAGATCATCGGTCCCCATGAACCTACATAGTCAATATATCGTTTGCCATCAACATCCCACAGATACGCACCTTTCGCTTTCTCAATAAAAACTGGCGTACCGCCTACACCGTTAAATGCACGTACAGGTGAATTTACGCCACCTGGAATATGTTTATTCGCCTGTTTAAATAACTGTTCTTGCTTTGGAGATAAACTCATATGAGGCTCAACCTAAATCGAAATAATGGGGAGTGACTAAAGTCCCAACTTGTGAACACACAGAATTATGCAAATAATTTCGCCCATGCGCTGACACGAGCAGGAATTTCGGCTGTTGATCGCCCTAATATATCACTAATTACTGCACAAAGGCTTGCTCCAGCCTCTATCACGACTTGAGAATTTTCAACAGTTAAACCGCCAATCGCACAAATTGGCACATCATATTTTTGTTGAGCCTGTTTGATGACTTCGATTCCCACATTGCCCGCTTCTGGTTTAGTTGATGTCGCATAGACAGCACCAAATGCTACATAAGTCGCGCCTTCGGAAATTGCTTTTGCTGCCAAGTCTAAAGAGTTTAAGCAAGTACGTCCGATAATTACTCCTTGGGGTAAACGCTTAATCGCATCAGTAATTTCACCATCGGACTGCCCTAGATGCACACCTAAACCAAATTGTTCTGCTAATGCCAAATCATCATTAATGACAAAAGGGACTTGATATTTTTCACACAGGACTTTGATCAACTCCACTTCAGATGGTTGATTTATTTTTTCTATTTTTTTTCGACGATATTGCAAAATAGCTATATGACCAGTAGCTAGTGCAGCCTCTAACTTTTCTAAAAGAAGTTGAATGGGATCATCATTGGTGATGAGGTATAAACCGCGCATGAAAATTCCACTAAAATAACGTTGGTTTCAGGGTATATTTTCTTATTTAAAAATTAAAGAGAGTGTGCACATTTACATTACTAAAAATAAACCTTAGAACAAAAAAACTGCTATGACGCAGCTTTAGACATTTCTAATTTTAATATCTTGTTTAAGATTCAATTTTATCGAACTGACGGTCAATTAAACTTAGACGACCACGCACAACATCAGACAACATACGCCAATCTGAAATAAAACTATAAAGCGGTTGTTTAAAACTCGCTGGTTTATTGTGTTCAAAGAAAAAGTGTCCAACCCATGCACACGCATAACCAGACAATAAGCCATAAGCCAAATACTTTGATTTACGCTGGCGAATTGCTTTACTCCAAAAATACAAACCCAGTGTACTGCCAGCTACATGCAAACGTCGGCTCGCAATACTACGATGTTCAGTTAAATAAAAGCGGTAAAATTCATTATAGTCTTTAATTGGCAATGTGAATTCTACTGGCTTGTCGATCTTAGCTGGTGCATTCATGTGGATCATCCTAATCTTTAAACTCCCCACAACTTAAAGTATTTTTTGTTCAAAATAAAGTCATTGTGAGCCATCCTCAACGAGACTTAAAAGATCTTTACAATAATTTTTGAGATCAACACGTTATACTAATTTTAGAATATTTATCAAAAATGGTCAGGAGTTATAACATCATGGAAATAGAGCTTAAATTTCAGCTACCTGAATCTAAGAAAAAAAGTGTCCTGCAATTTTTAAATAAACAATCAGCTCAGAAAATTCGTTTGCAAGCAAAATACTATGATACTGCTGATCGTCTATTAGCAAAAAATTATGTGGCTATTCGTCTGCGTCAAGAAGGTGATCACTGGGTACAAACCTTTAAAGCTGCGACTAAAAATCATTTGCAACGTATTGAAGAAGACATCTATTTAGGTAAATGTGAACAAGAACCTGAATTGGACCTTACACTTTATAAACATAACCAAACCGTTCAAAGTGTACTACGTGATGTATTAGGTGACTCGCCTACTGAACTACTACTTCAGTTCCAAACAGATGTGCAACGTACATTTCATGTTTTTGAATTTGAAAATTCGCTAATTGAAGTTTGTTTAGATGATGGTGAAATTCGTACACCTAACGGTCAAGCCCAAATATGTGAAGTTGAATTTGAACTGAAACAAGGCTCACCCCAAGACCTAATTACATTCGCACATACATGGGTGAAGAAATATCAATTATGGCTAGATGTTCGCAGTAAGGCTGAACGTGGTAATTTGCTTGCCGTAACTAAACGTGTCTCTCCTGCTACTAAAGCAAAAACGCTCAAATTAGAATCTGATATTAGTGCTGATCAAGCAATCAAACAAATTGTCGAAAATACGTTAAATCATATTTTACCTAATGTAGCAGCGATTGCTGATGGTGTTGCAGAAGCGGATCATATTCACCAAGCACGTGTGGGAATAAGACGTTTGCGTTCTGCCTTAAAACATTTTTCAAACTGGTCAACTCAAGTTGATGAGTCTTGGGAAAGTCAGTTAGCTGAAATTTTTAGAACTTTGGGTAATTCGCGTGACAATCATGCAATCCAAGATTCGGTCATTCCTTTAATTCAGAAAGTGTGTGATTTTGAATTTAAGCTTACAGCCTCTGACGCAACTAATATTGCTAAGATTTTCAGTCGGACTCAAACTACTGAGCTATTTTTATCACTACTCAACTTTAGCTATCGTGAATCTGAATCAAAGCCTAAAGTCACTAAACAAGCTGCAAAAAGTTTAACCAAGCTCTATCAAAAAATCCTCAAGGATGCAGAACATTTTTCATCACTTGCTGTAGAAGAACAGCATCGAACCCGCAAACGAGTAAAACAATTGCGTTATTGCATCGACTTTATTTCTGATCTTTATCCTGAGAAAGATGTTCAACAATTCCTAGATAAATTACAGCCAATTCAGGAATATTTAGGTTTTTATAATGATTTGTTTGTCGCTGAACATATTTTCGAGGAACAAGCTACAGAGCACCCACAATTTTTATTTGCTTTAGGTTGGGTAAAAGCACAACAACCACATGTTGCTAAGAAGGCTGCAAAGAAACTAGAGGATTTATCGATCAAAGACATTTTTTGGGATGAGGAGTGATTGCTCTGCAAGGGAAAATCACCTCACTCTGTTATCGTGCTGGAGGCATGAATGCCGCCGTTAAGCTGTGGCATCAAGGATGTGCCATCAACTTAACAGAAGGGTTTTGTTACGTTTGCCCAGCCAAAAATAAGGCACTACCTATACAAAAGGTATTCGGTTATTCATAATTTTTAAGGTCTTGCTCACCTTAACGAAAAATGAAAATTAATCCTTTATCAGGCAGATAATATCTTTATATTGAGCTTAAATCATTTACCGATACTTCCCATAAATCTTCCACGTGCCATTATCTGCAATCGGATCACTATAACTATCATTACGTTGCTTACGTAGTTTATCCCGTGCATCCACCAATTTAAAATGTGGTTCGACGCTTAAAATTACACCATTCATATAAAAACGGGTTCGTGTATATTCACTTTGCCCATGCTGAAACACGTAAGTACGTAAATCTATAAACTCACGATGAGCCACCAAAGCAGCAGTGTCATCACTCCCTAACCATTCTTGCATCGCAAAAATCTGATCTGTGTCAAATTGCCCACACTTTTCGATCAATGCCGCAACACCACGAAAAGTTTTAGACTCTTTAGCGCGAGTTTTATTGATTCGAATACGATCGACGTGAAAGAAAAACAATGGCAGATTCAGATGGCTGGGTAAATGAATCGCATCCACAGGCTCATCTTCCATAAAAGGCTGACAAAGTTCCTGCGCCCTTTCAATCAATGGTTGCCATTGACGATAATACTCATCGACCTGATCTTTTAGACCATAATAAATCGGTAAACCTTCAACATGTTCCAAATATTGAGGTGGATAAATATGTTGACGAAGTAAAGCGATATCTGTTTTTAAGCTTTGAATGGCGATAGCATCTTGCATGATGATAATTCGATTTGCTTAGGCTATTTTAGATTAAGGCAAAGGTTTAGTTTCGACAAGGCTTTGACTATAATAAGACGTCTTATTTTTGTTGGAAAATGATCATGTCTCAAAAAATCAACGCCACCGATGTGACGGAAGAAGAAGCGTTAAATGCGGTGTTTTTTGAGCGTGCAGATGAATTCATCAAACTCGCCAATGAGTATTGCCGCCCACCGAAAGGTCAACCAGCAAAACCAGAGGAATTACGCGGACAAGTGAGCGCTGCTATGCTATTTGCGACTGCTCGTTTTAATACATGGGTTGCTGCAAATAACTTTAAAGATGGCAATGAAATGCGCGACGCTAAAGAGCAAGTGATGACTTATTTGCTTCAACAATTTCAAATGATGCTCGAAGATAATTTTGACGAATATTGCGAGCAGTTTGAAAACTATTTACGCTTCCGTAAAAATGAAGATTTTCATGCTCATAAACATGATCATTGACGAGTAAATTAGTCTTTAGAGATTAAATATTTATCTTCATCAGAACAAGGCATTCATTAGTTTAATGCCTTGTTCTGATTCAATAAATTAAAAAGCTGTATTAATTAGATAAGCTGTATAAGCGATAAAACTGAATAACCAAGTTCCACCTTTTAAACGCCCGATACGTCCATGCCCTTTCAAGCTGATAGTGAAAAAAAGTAGACTCAAGGTGAGTATACCCATTACCACCATATCACGCTGTAAAACCTCATGGGGTACTGTAGTAGGATGAATCATTCCAGCAAGTCCAACCACTGCCAAAGTATTGAACATATTTGAACCAATTACATTTCCTATCGCGATATCAAGTTCACCCTTTCTAGCAGCAGCGATGGATGAGGCTAACTCTGGTAATGAAGTTCCAATAGCTACAACAGTTAAACCAATAATTAATTCACTTACACCAAAGGATTGAGCAATCTCAACAGCTCCCCACACCAATAGACGTGAGCTTATAACTAATACAATTAACCCAAATATTAGTAGTGGAATAGCCTTTTTAAGAGGCATTTGATGTGTTTGTAATTCAAAATCAAATTCATGGCTTAAAACATCACTTTTACTGCGCATACCTTGCCAAATTGTCCATCCCATATAAACAAATAAAAGCAAGAACAGTAACAATGCATCATTCCGACTCAGTTCGCCATCCATGATTTGCATAATCGCTACCACTGTCACGGCTAATAAAAGAGGTAGCTCCTTACGAACTATTGTTGAATGCACCACGATGGGGTGAATGATAGCCGTCAGCCCTAGTATTAATGCAATATTAACAATGTTTGAACCATAAGCATTACCTAACGCAATACCAGGATTACCATCTAGTGCAGCCATGACCGAGACAACAAGTTCAGGAGCAGACGTACCAAATCCGACAACGATCATGCCAACCAATAATGAAGGCATTCCTAGATGATGAGCAGTTGCAGAAGCACCATCAATAAACTTGTCAGCACTCCACACCAATAAAACAATTCCAGCAAGAACAGCGATTAAAGCTAAAAGCATATTATTCCCCGCACTTTAGTTTGAAATGAGGTTTATGAATCATAAAATCTCATTTCATGCAAAAAAAATAAAGCACTTAAGTATTATTTTATTGATGACTAAAAATTAGCTTAGTCCGAAACTATTGATGCCAATTATTGTTGCGCTTTTCCATACTGATCTGCCATAACCTCAACAAACTGATCAAGCTTAATATATTTCTTAATCACAGTATCAATGTCAGATTTCGTTAGTTTAGCAATTTCCTGATCACGTTTTGCTCGATCCAGCAGTGTTTTATTGCGCTCAAGTTGATCCGTCAACATGCCATGAATCGAACGTTCATCTTCTAATGAAGTCACACGTTTCTTCATAATGTCAGCTTTTGCAGCTTCAACTTCTTGCTGAGTTACACCTTTATCAAGTAAGTCATTCAATACTTTATGCACAGACTGTGAGACTTGATCTGAGCGGCCAGCTGTATAATTTGCTGAAATACTCAGTGAACCACTTTCTGTATCTGAATCTAAATCTACACTACTACCAAATCCATAAACCAATGCATTTTTCTCTCTTAGCTCTTGTGCTAAACGAGACGAAAGCTGAGAGTTCCCCATAATGTGACTTAAAATCATCAATGCAGCAGCATCTGGATGATAAGCACCTACTGGAATTGTGAGCACACTTTGATAACTTCCAAACTCACGTTGCTCAGATAAGGCATGAACTTTTTGAGCTTTAAATGCTACAAATGGAGTGACTATCTTTTGATATGGCTGTTTCGTCTTCCATTTTCCAAATGCATTTTCTAGAGTTTTCTGTATTTTTATAGCATCAAAATCACCAGTCACTGCAATTTGCGCATGATTGGTCATGAAGAATTGATCATAAAATTGCTTAACCTGTGACTGAGTGGCATCTTTAAGCTGTTGTTTAGTCAACTCAGGTTCAAAATGATAACGCAAGTCACCTGGTTGATAGGTTTCAAGTAGCCTTGCTAAAGTCATTGATGATACGATCGCTGGTTCTGTATAAGGACGATCTAAAGCAGATAAACTCTGATTTTTAGCCAAATCGAATTCAGACTGAGAAAACTTAGGTTGTTTAATGACATCAATGATAAAACTTAAAAAGTCTTCAAATTTGTCTTTTTTAGCCTGAACCACAATGGTCATTCCATTACCATTCGAACTCACCGATGCTCCCCCACTTGCAGCAATCGCCTTATCGGTAATTTCTTGTAAAGTATGTTTTTCTGAACCACGTAGCATCAAATAACTGGTTAAATCTAAAATAACACCTTTACCGAATAAAGATTTCTCATTACCAAAATCTAAACTAATCGTGGCATAGGTTTTATCATCACGAGTTGGGGTTGGGAATAAAGCATAACGAATGCCATTCTTTAATTCGCCTCGTTGAATCTTCTTTTCATTCTTTTGTAACTGCTGGGCAGATTGTTCGATGAACTGTTTGACCTCTTGCTGATAAACACTTGGATCTTTCAGCGGTTCAGCTTGCTCAGTATTTTGATCTAAGGTTTTTGGTTTATCTTCAGCTTTTAAAGTCATCGCTTTTTTCTGATCTTCTGGAGTAGGCAAAATGTCCCCAGAAATTCGATGTGAAGCGACTAAAAATTGTTTTAAAGTTTGATTAGCATCTTCAAGTTTTAGGTTCTGAATCGCCTCTAAGTCTCTAAAGTATTCATCCCACTGACCGTGTGAAGACACAGCATAATCACTCAAACGTGAGCCTAAAGCGACTGCATCATTTGCAATCGTATCGGCTGTATTTTGAGTAATATTTTTTATACGTTGTAATTCTGCATCAGTAAAAGTTTTACTATTTTCAACCCCATCAACTAGAGCATCACCCACTTTTTTCGCATCATGATTAGGTGCGTAAATCGCCCCCATAAATACGACATTAAAGTCTTGATCTAACCAAGTGGTTGATTGGACTGCTGTACTAATTCCTGTTTCAACCATACTTTTATATAAAGTTCCACTCGGTTGCATCGTAAATAATGCTGGAGCGAGCGCTAAAGCTGGCTGTAATTTTTCATTCTTGCCATTCATATAAATATTAAACTTGGCAAGATCACTTCCCTTTTGTACCGTAAACTGGCGTTGTTCAATTTTACTTGAATCTAAAACAGGGACTTGTACTGGGTTTGGAATTTTACGTGCTGGAATAGGGCTAAAATACTGATCAATTTTCTGTAAAACTTCTGTTTTATCGAATTTACCAGAGATCACCATGACCGCATTATTAGGTGCATACCAAGTTTTATAAAACTGGTTCAGCTCATTCATTTTGATCGATTTCAATTCAGGTAGATCACCAATCGGCAAACGCCCTAAATATTGATTTCCGTAGGCAGCTTTCCACATTTGATCCATCAATACCGCAAATGGCTGATCCATACGGATTTCACGTTCACGTTTCACAATTTCAATTTCTGATGGAACAAATTTCTCCTGAAGCACCAATTTATCCATGCGTTCAGATTCTAAATACAGAATCTCATTGAGCGCATTTTTCTCTGGACGAACAATATTCAAATACTTAGTTGAATAATAATCCGTGCTTGCATTTGTCATTAAGGTATATTGATCAAGGCGACGTTGAAATTCCTCACCTTTTACATTTTGTGTTCCTTTAAAAGCCAAATGTTCAAGCAGGTGAGCCAAACCACCTTTGCCCTTTGGATCATTCAAAGAACCTGTCATATAAACTGTATTTACAAAGACTTTATTTTCTTTTTCATTTGGGGCGAGAATAACTCTAAAGCCGTTGTCTAATTTATATTCTTCGATATTTTTTTCAGTTTTTACGAGTACAGCCTGAGACCATGAAGCTGCGCTCACCCCAAGTAAACAAAGAGAGAGTGTAAGTTGCTTAAACCGCATTAACATAGATTATCCGAATATTTTTGATGATTTAAATAAATACAAGTGTCCATACTAGTAAACAGCATAGTTTTTTAATAGTTATATTTTGAAAAAAGCTGTTCACTTAAACAGCTTTTTTCATTGTTTTTATTCGTTTTTTGTTACAAGCTAAATAGATAGTTCAGCCTGCATATATAACTTTGCATATCCCGAAATTTCAATACGCTCTGCTGACTCAATGAAGCATTCCAAAATGCCACCACGTGCTGATGCTTGATATGCAACTAATCGTTGTTTGTTCAGTTTTTCTGCCCAAAGTGGAACAATTGCCGTATGAATCGAACCTGTTACAGGATCTTCATCTATCCCAATCGCAGGAGCAAAATAACGTGACACGCAATCGAACTTTCCATCCTCACCCTTTGCAGTTATTGCAATATCAGGTTGAGATGCAGTAATTGCTGTACGTACCTGTCCTAATTGTTTTAATTTCTCTAGGTTCGGTTGCTCATCCAATACATCTTGGACAGACTCATATTCAACAATATAGGCTTGAGCATTTAAATAAACTGCCTTAAATGGCTTGGTTAAGCCATCACGTAAAGCTTGTGGATAATCAGAAACCTGTTCAGCTTTACGAATCGGAAAATTCATTTTGATTTTCCCATCAGCATCTTGAGTAACTACAAAAATTCCAAGTTGACGGACATGAAACTGTATGGTCTTCGCTTCTGTAAAATCTTTAAATAAAACATAAGCACTAGCTAAAGTTGCATGTCCACAAAAGGCAACCTCATCTGTCGGTGAAAACCAGCGTATTTCGTAATTAGCATCATCTATTTTTCGGACAAAAGCTGTTTCTGATAGATTATTTTCTAATGCGATATTTTGCATTAAATGCTCATCTAACCAATTATCCAAAACTATAACCGCTGCAGGATTGCCCTTGAATAATTCTTTGGTGAAAGCATCAACTTGATACATTTTCATAACAGCAAACTCTTCATAATTTTCAGCATATTTTGAACAAATGATCTAAAAATACTAGATACAGTTTTTTTAAAATTTACGATACAACTAAAAAGGTCAACACAGAATTAATATGAAATATATAGAACAAAAAAAGAGCGGTTTAACCGCTCTTTTAAAATCATGAATAGATTAATCACCCATATGTTCAATAATTGCTTGACCAAATTCAGAGCAACGTACCAAGGTTGCACCAGGCATTAAACGCTCGAAATCATAGGTCACTGTTTTTGCTTCAATCGCACCTGATACACCTTTAATAATCAGATCAGCAGCTTCAATCCATCCCATATCACGCAGCATCATCTCAGCAGAAAGGATAATCGAACCTGGATTTACCTTATCTTGTCCCGCATATTTTGGTGCTGTACCATGTGTCGCTTCATACACCGCAATCGCACCACCAATATTTGCACCTGGCGCAATACCAATACCACCAACTTCTGCTGCAAGCGCATCAGAAATATAGTCACCATTTAAATTAAGCGTGGCAATAACTGAATAATCCGCTGGACGCATAAGAATTTGCTGTAAAAATGCATCTGCAATCACATCTTTAATAATGATGTCTTTGCCTGTTTTTGGATTTTTAATTTTAACCCAAGGACCACCATCTAATAGTTCTCCGCCAAAACGCTCCATCGCTAGCTCATAGCCCCACTCTTTGAAGGCACCTTCGGTGTACTTCATGATATTGCCTTTATGGACAAGCGTCACTGAAGGTTTATCATTATCAATTGCAAACTGAATGGCTTTACGGACAAGACGTTGAGTACCCTCTTTTGAAACAGGTTTAATCCCAATACCACAACCTTGATCAAAACGGATTTTTGTTACGCCCATTTCTTCTTTTAGAAATTTGATAACTTTTTTAGCTTCATCCGAATCTGCTTTCCATTCAATCCCTGCATAAATATCTTCAGAGTTCTCACGAAAAATAACCATGTCTGTTAACTCAGGATGTTGTACAGGTGATGGTACACCTTCAAACCAACGCACTGGTCGAACACAGACATACAAATCAAGTTCTTGTCTGAGCGCAACATTTAATGAGCGAATACCACCACCAACAGGAGTGGTTAAAGGACCTTTGATTGAAACAATAAATTCACGTAATGCTTCGAAAGTCTCTTCTGGCATATAAGTGCCATATATTTTATCTGCTTTTTCGCCGCAATATACTTCCATCCACTCAATTGAACGTTTACCGCCATACGCTTTTAGAACAGCAGCATCTACTACTGCCTTCATAGCTGGTGTAATATCCACACCAATACCATCACCTTCTATAAAAGGAATGATTGGATGATTTGGAACATTCAGTGACAGGTCTGCGTTTACTGTGATTTTGTCACCGTCAGCAGGAACCACGATCTTCTGATAACCCATTTTACAGGTTCTCCCTCATGTGTATCTTGCGAGTAAATGTATGCCTTCTATGGCATACTTTCGTTGTTATTACATGAAACAGTTTAATCCATAAGCAAGGTTTTTGAGATTTATAGGAGAAATACAAACATTTCTCTCTTAAATAAAAAGCTTTATGTCATGGTGCCACTTAAAGCCAAAGTAGTATATTCATATGAAAATAGTTGTATTTAATAAACCTTTTGACGTGTTGTCACAGTTTCGTGAGGATGAGGCGCACTTAACGCTGTCACATTTTATCCACGATCCTGATTTACGTCTTGCGGGTCGCCTTGACCTCGATTCTGAAGGCCTCATGTTCCTGACTGATCACGGCGGTTTAAACCAGTACATCACTAATCCAACCAATAAAAAATTTAAAACTTATCTCGCTCAAGTTGATGGTGATGTCACAGAAGAAGCACTAGAACAGCTACGTAAAGGTGTTGAGCTTGCTGATGGTATGACACTTCCTGCAAAAGCAATTAAGGTTGATCAACCTGAGTGGTTGTGGGATCGTGATCCACCTGTTCGCTTCCGTGCCAACATCCCAACGAGTTGGATTGAACTTCAGATTTGTGAAGGTCGTAACCGTCAAGTTCGTCGTATGACAGCTGCTGTTGGTTTTCCGACATTACGTTTAATTCGTACCAAGATTGGTGCCATCGACCTTGTACGTTTAGGTTTACAACCTGGTGAACAAAAAGAGATCGAACCTTTACTTTATCCTGATTTTAAAGATCTTCCTGAAGATAAGCCTTATCGTTCTCGCTCATACGTGAAAAAACCAGGCGGCACTGGTGGTAAACCAATGCATCAGAAAAAGAAAGAAGGCGATAAAAAAGACCCAAATAAGAAGAAGTCTGGTACTAAGCGTATTTGGCAAATGGATGAAAGTGAGAAACCACGTCGCAAGACTAATGGCACAACACGACCAAATACCAAAGCTCCACGCGGACGTAGCAGAAATAGTCGTTAGAATTTAGATGTTTTAAAGCCCACGGAAGTGGGCTTTTTAAATTTGTATAGTTTGTATTTTCTATAAATCAGCTTTCTTCAAAAAGAGATTTACACCATAAAATGGATGGTTGGTTTGATATACATGAATAAGTAATTCATATTTTACTGAACGCCCATTTATACTTTCATAAAAAAAATCTAATGAATCTTCCAATTCTTTTTTTTGATTTAATTGATCTATTTGAAATTGTGCCAATTCAAATCTAATTTCCTCTGATGTAGATGCTTTTACGGTACTAAGTTTTTTTAAAATCTCCTTACTCTTCGGGTGTGTTATTCTCAAATTAAAAGCATCTCCTCCCAAATTTTCTAGAGTGTAATTGATCACAAGAAATACTATATTATGGTTAATATCTATCTTAGGATCTGTGCTACTGCCATAAACGGGAGAATTTACTTTAGATTGAGAAATAATAAATCTTGGTTCGAGCATCTTATGCTGTTCATCGAGTTGTTGTCTTTGAAGTTGCACTAATTCAACTTGCTGTTTTATCCCTTCTCTCATCTCATCAATCTGAAGTTGAAGCGCTCTTTCTTGTTGCTCTAAAGCTTTGGTATTTTGTTCTAATTGTTTGCCCTGCTGCATATACCCTAAAATCAACCAAAAGAAAGCAACGGGTGCAAAAACACCAGCTAAGAAATCTCCAAACTCATTCAAAGACTTCGGATGTTCTAAGCCTGTAAAAAGATAAATAAATACAATAATTGCAATCCAAATTACTGTAACAAGAATTCCAATAGTTAAACTTCTCTTATTCATAGATTTTAAAGAAATGAATTATAAATTTATGTTTTATTTAAATTTAAATAGATTATTAATAAACAGTCAAATTTAAAAATATCTTATTTATCAAATAAAAAACCGATGCTTTCGCATCGGTATTTTTACATTACCAACAGGTTTGTTAGTTCTGCATTAAAACTTAAATCGTTTCAAGCGTAGCATTAAAAGTTGAACTTGGACGCATTACTGCATTTACTTTTACTGGATCCACAGCGTAGTAACCACCAATATCAGCTGCTTTACCCTGTACTTCACTCAATTCAGCAAGAATTTTTTGCTCATTTTCAACTAAAGCTTTTGCAAGAGGAGCAAACTTCGCTTTTAACTCAGCATCTTCGTCTTGAGCAGCAAGTGCTTCAGCCCAATACATTGCTAAATAGAAATGACTACCACGGTTATCTAGCTCACCAGTACGACGTGATGGAGACTTATCGTTATCGAGCAGTTTTCCCGTAGCTTGATCAAGTGTTTTCGCTAGCAATTTAGCACGTGCATTATCTTCTTTAAGACCTAGCTCTTCTAAAGATACTGCAAGCGCAAGGAATTCACCTAGCGAATCCCAACGTAAGTGGTTTTCTTCAACTAACTGTTGAACATGCTTCGGCGCTGAACCACCTGCACCTGTTTCATACATGCCACCGCCCGCCATTAACGGAACGATAGATAACATTTTCGCTGAAGTACCCAACTCCATGATTGGGAACAAGTCAGTTAAATAGTCACGTAAAATGTTACCAGTTACAGAAATAGTATCTAAACCACGAGCTACACGTTCAAGCGTATAACGCATTGCACGTACTTGTGACATGATCTGAATGTCTAAACCTTCAGTGTCATGCTCTTTTAAGTACTTCTCAACTTTCTTGATCAACTCATTTTCGTGTGGACGATATGGGTCAAGCCAGAAAATTGCAGGCATACCAGAGTTACGCGCACGACTTACTGCAAGTTTTACCCAATCGCGAATCGGTGCATCTTTCACCTGACACATACGCCAGATATCGCCTTCTTCTACATTTTGAGACATCAGTACTTCACCTGTGTCTAAATCTGTAATGTTCGCAATACCAGCTTCAGGAATTTCAAATGTTTTATCGTGTGAACCGTATTCTTCTGCTTTTTGAGCCATCAAACCAACGTTAGGTACAGTACCCATCGTTTTCGGATCAAAATTACCATTCCACTTACAGAAATTGATCATTTCTTGGTAGATACGTGCGAAGGTCGATTCTGGCATTACCGCTTTACAATCGTAAGGTTTACCATCTGCACCCCACATTTTACCGCCACCACGAATCATTGCAGGCATTGAAGCATCTACAATTACATCGTTTGGTGAATGGAAGTTGTCGATGCCTTTTGCTGAGTCAACCATTGCTAATGCAGGGCGATGTTCTTGGCAAGCATGTAAATCTTCAATGATTTCTTCACGAAGTGAGGTTGGTAAAGTAGCGATCTTTTCATAAAGACCAGCCATACCGTTATTGACGTTAATACCTAACTGATCAAATAACTTACCGTGTTTCTCAAATGCTTCTTTGTAGTAAATTTTCACACAGTGACCAAAAACGATCGGGTGTGAAACTTTCATCATTGTGGCTTTTACGTGTAACGAGAATAAAATACCTGCTTCACGGCAATCATCGAGTTGCTTCTCATAGAAGTCACACAATGCTTTTTTGCTCATGAACATTGAATCAATTACTTCGCCATCTTGAAGTGCTACTTTCGGTTTCAGAACAATCGTTTCACCACGCTTAGTAATCAATTCCATCTTCACGTTACGTGCACGATCAAGCGTCATTGATTTTTCACCATGATAGAAGTCACCTTCTTCCATGTGTGATACGTGGGTTTGAGACCACTGTTTCCATTCAGTCATCGAATGTGGATGCTTCTTCGCATAGTTTTTAACAGCAGCAGGCGCACGACGATCTGAGTTACCTTCACGCAATACAGGGTTTACAGCAGAACCAAGACATTTACCGTAACGAGTCTTGATTTCTTTCTCTTCATCCGTAGTAGGGTTTTCTGGATAATCAGGAATTGCATATCCTTTGGACTGTAACTCTTTGATACATGCTGTCAATTGAGCAACAGACGCACTGATATTCGGCAGTTTGATGATATTCGTATCTGGATCTTGAGTAAGGCGACCAAGCTCTGCAAGGTTGTTAGCCACCTTCTGCTCATCACTTAAGTAGTCCGAAAATTCTGCAAGCACACGCGCTGCAACAGAAATGTCACTCTTGACAATTTCTATGCCAGCTGGCTTAGTAAAGGTCTCAATGATCGGCAGTAGCGAGTAGGTCGCCAATAACGGCGCCTCATCAGTCAGTGTATAAATGATTTTTGACTTTCCACCAGCCATATATAGCCCCTTGTGTTAAATTGAGTTTTTAGAAGCGAGCTTTTGGCCCAGCCTCTGCGAACCGGTTTGCTTGATTTAGGCCTGAGAGTATCAGTCTTGATCGCATCTCAGTCAACGCAATATCCTGTGATAACGACATTTCGCTACGAAATAGTAGTTGTGAGCTTAGGCATTTAGCCCTGCGAACCGGTTAGCTTAAATAAAACATGAGATTATCAGGATTCACACTAAGCCAGTCAATGTCATATCCTGTGATAACGACATTTCTTTAAGAAATACTACAAAACATATACTCTTCGTTATTTTAGAATTTGAAATGAATTTACAAATTATTATTTATTTCAATAATTTAATAGAAACAAAAACAAACACCGCTCAAGACTGTCATCTTGAGCGGTGTTTCTTTGAAAGCTTGGATAAGACTAAAGTTTTAGCCATGCATCCAGTTTGTTTTGATCTTCAATATTGAGTTCAACAGTCGCTAAGGTGTTTTCCCCTGCTATGAGTTCAAATTGCAATAACTCATCTCTACGAAATGCGTATGCATTATATGTCCCTGGCTGTTTAGCATACTTAGATAGTAGTTTTTCGGAAGCTTTTAAGCCATCGATTGCAATGATCACATCATTTGCAGATAAGCCTGCTTTTGCTGCAGAACTTTCTCGACGAACATTTTGAATAACAACACCTTCAGCTTTGTCAGTAGCTTTTAAGCCGAATGGTAATGCTTTGTCATTTTTAAGCGTATAGCTCAAACCAAACTCAGGTAAAAGTTGATCTAGTGGTAATTCATCAGTGGTATTGATCAAATGATTAATCTGTTCAATCCAATTATCGCCAGTCAATTCATTACATAACTCAAAAATCGTGCGATCATTAACTTGTATGCCATTTTGAGTGTTTTCATACAAACGACGCATAAGTGCATCAAGATTTGAACCACGTAAACGTAAACCCAAATCTAAACACAATGCGACTAGACTACCTTTGTTGTAGTAACTCGTTCCTGCATTATTTGAGTTTTCATCCTGACGATAGAATTTAATCCATGCATCAAAACTTGACTCAGAAACAGATTGAATAAAACGTCCAGGATTCTGTAGATAACGGTCAATTTGAGCTTTTAATAAATCAAGATAAGACTTTTGTGAAATGACGCCACTACGCAACAAAATTAAATCATCGTAATACGAAGTAAATCCTTCAAAGATCCACAACAAACTGGTGTATGACTCTTTGTGTAGATCGTAATTTGCGAAATTCTCTGGACGAATAAATTTAACTAACCATGAATGGAAATACTCATGGCTACACAAACCCAAAAAGCGCTGATAGTCTTTTGATGGTTCTTCTGGTTCATTTGCTTTAGGCAAATCATCACGAGGTGTAATTAAGCTTGTGCTATTACAGTGCTCTAAACCACCATAACTATTGCCTGTTGCCATCGTCATAAAGGTATAGTTTTTAAAAGGTGCTGAACCAAACATATCTATTTCAGTACGGCATATTTTTTCAATATCTGCCTGAAGACGATTTAAATTAGTCGCGTGTTTGCCTGAAATCACAAACTCATGTGGGATACCATTTGCATCAAAGCTAAAACGGCTTTGCTCGGCTAACTCAAATGGACTATCGATTAGCTGATCGTAACTCTCTGCTTTTAAAGTAAAACGCCCCTTAACAAGACTCTTTGAAACTAGTCCTGTTGCCAGTTGGAAATGCTTTAATTCGCTTGGTAGAAATAGTTCTACTTCACATGGCGCATGTTCCTGATCTTGGAGACCTAGACAAACACACGCTGGGTTTACGTATAGTCGTGTTTGATCAACATAAGCACCACGTACGGATAAATCATATGCGTAGACATCATATTCAACAGTAATAAGCTCATGATCGGTATTAAACAAACGCCAGCGATTTTTCTCTGTTTTTTTAATTTTTAATAAGCGCCCAGCTTCGTCAGAAGCTTTTACCGATTCGATATGCTTAGAAAACTCACGAATCAAATAACTACCAGGAATCCAAGTCGGTAACCATAATTCTTGATTAGGGTTAGCCAGAAAACGAAGGGTGACGTGAATCAGATGTTGGCGATAATCGTCGAACTCAATTTGATAGTGCAACATAATTTAAGATCATAAAAATAAGAACGGTTTCACACAGCTTAGCATTTTTTTACAAAGTCATGCGTAGATGTCGTAATTGTCAGCAAAAGTGGCTGGATTCTCCACTAAAAAAGTCATAGGATGCTTTTTTCGCATTCCATGCCCATGGATCGGCTGCTCAAGGTGTACTCGTGAAATTCATCCTCTCCCTCTTTACGTTCTTTAGTCTATTGTGTGTAAATCTTGCACATGCAAACTTACTCAAAATAGCGCCTGAAACGGTCGAAGCACAAGCATGGTCTATTGTCGATGCGCAGTCTGGACAAATTATTGCCGAGCACAATAGCCACGTTCAACGCGCCCCTGCTTCACTCACTAAGATGATGGTTGCTTATATCGCATTAAAAGAAATTGAGGCAGGAAAATTACGTAAAGAAGATATCCTAACGGCTACACCTGTTGTAAATACGGTCATGTGGGATGAATCCCAAATGTATTTAAAAACGGGCGAAAAAATTTCAGTTGACCAACTACTGGCAGGACTCATTGTCATGTCTGCAAATGATGCAGCTGTTACACTAGCCGAGAAAATCTCAGGTAGCGTCCCTCAATTTGTTGCTCGTATGAATCAAGAAGCACAAGCTCTTGGGATGAAAGATACACATTTTAGTAATCCTGCTGGAATTACAATGCCTGATCACTATTCGACAGCAGCAGATTTAGGTTTATTAGCCAAAGCCATCGTTCAAGATACGCCTGAATATTTATATTATTCAAAAATGCCTAGCTTCAGTTATAACCAAAGAGTCCATCATGCAACCAACCTCGCACTCAAAATGGATCCGACTGCAGATGGTCTCAAAACAGGTTATACCAAAGCTGCTGGTTATAATTTGGCACTAACAGCAGAGCGTCCAACATTCAATCCTGATGTCGAGAAACGCCGTTTAATCGTCATAGTTTTAGGGACACCTAGCGCTGTAAAACGTGCTGAAGTCGCACACAAATTAATGAATCTCGCATTTACTTATACACGGGATGAAGTTGTAATCCCTAAGCACCGATTAATTGCAGAACTTCCTGTAATTCGTTCAACGCTAAAAATGTTCAGAGTAGAAACACAACAACCTACTATTGTGACAACTTCTCTTTATGACCGACCGATGCCTATTGATCTGAATACATTTAATCTTTTAACTCAGCGCATCCACCTAGTTGACGCAAATCAATTGGTCACTACAGTTGAACCGCTCCAAAGTACCAATACACATATCAATATTGAATTGAATGAACAGCATTTGACAGCGCCGCTGATGCAAGTCATGAACTTAGCGACAGTTTCGGTTTATCAGAATAATCAATTGATCCGAAGTCTCCAGATTGAAAATGATGTACAAATTGAAGAAGCTAATATTTTTCAAAAAATTATGATCTGGTTTTCTAATTTATTTTCATTTTTTTCAACAAATGACACTCAGAGTGCCAAACTCTACCCATTAAATCAAGGGTAGAAACTCGACTATTTTTCTCAAGATTAACCATAGAATCCAGTGAAAAGGATGGCATAATCGGACCATCCTTTCACAAGAATAATTAGGTTGATCATGAGCAAAACCTTACATCATATCGTGATTGTGGGTGGTGGCGCAGGTGGTTTAGAACTTGCAACACAGTTAGGTGAACGTTTTGGCAGACGAAAGAAAGCTAAAATTACCCTAGTTGACCAAAACCTCACCCATATTTGGAAACCTCTACTACACGAAATTGCCGCTGGCTCGCTTAACCCCCACGAAGAACAAACCAATTATTTTGCACATGCAGAAAAACATCACTTTGAGTTTGTACTCGGTAGCCTTGTCGCAGTTGATAAAGATCAAAAACAAATCACGCTTTCCCCTCCTCAACTTTCTAAAGAACACACCCCTGTCATTCAAGATCTCAATTATGACACCTTAGTTCTCGCCGTGGGATCTGTGTCGAATGACTTTGGAACTGAAGGTGTACGTGAATATTGTCACTTCTTGGATAGCCGACAACAAGCAGATGTATTCCAACAAGATTTATTCCACCTTTATATCGAAGCTCAAAATCAGTCAACTGAACGTGCTTTAAATATCGGTATTGTTGGTGCTGGCGCTACAGGTGTTGAACTTGCTGCCGAATTGATTGAAACAACTAAAAACTTTTATCGTTACGGCTTGAAAAAAATCGACCCTAAACAAGTCAAGATCACTTTAATCGAAGCCTCAGATCGCATCTTACCCGCATTGAATGAGAAGACGGCTGCACACAGCGCCAAGCAACTCAAGAAAATGGGTATTGATGTTTTGACTGAACATAAAGTTCAAAAAGTAGATGAGTCAAACGTTTATTTTAGTAATGGTGAAGTTTTACATTCAGACATTACCGTTTGGGCTGCTGGGGTTAAAGCACCTAAAATCTTAGAAACACTTCATGACTTTAAGCGTGACAAGATTAATCGTTTGATGGTTTATGCAACACTACAAACGCAGACTGATCCAAATGTATTCGCTTTTGGTGATTGTGCAAACTGTCAGCTAGATGCTCGTCAACCACCACTCGGACCTCGTGCTCAAGTCGCTAGTCAACAAGCAACTTTTTTAGTTGACGCTATGGCAGCGCGTATTGCAAGCACACCACAACCGATGTTCAGCTTTAATGACAAAGGTTCATTGGTTTCCTTAAGTCGTAATCAGGCTGTGGGTGAACTACTCGGCGATGTTAGCGTACAAGGGTTTATTGCAAAAACCATGTACGTTTCCCTTTATCGACTACATCAAGCCAACATTCACGGCTACACACAAGCAGGCATGCTGACGATGAAAGATTTTCTAACTCGTCGTGTACGTCCAAAAATTAAGCTTTATTGAGTTGAAATCTTAAATTTCGTTCCCATTTATAACGAAATAGTTTCAAAAAGTGGAAAATAGTCAACAAAATCTATTTTTCACTTTATGATATACATCTAAATTGATTGAATGGATCAAACAACATGACTGCTATTGCAAATAACCACGTGGTTTCATTCCACTACACTTTAACAAACGCTGAGGGTGAAACACTTGATCAATCTCAAGGTGAACCACTTGCATATTTGCACGGCGCAGGCAACATCATCCCTGGTCTAGAAAATGCTCTTACAGGTAAAACTGTTGGTGAAAAATTCACTGTAAACGTACCTGCTGCTGAAGGCTACGGTGAATATAACCCTGATCTAGTTCAAGAAGTTCCAGCTCAAATGTTCCAAGGCGTGGATAACATCCAAGCGGGCATGCAGTTCCAAGCTCAAACTGATGATGGCGTTCAAATCGTAACTGTTAAAGCTGTTGAAGGTGACAACATTATCGTTGATGCGAACTTCCCATTAGCTGGTCAAGATCTTACTTTCGAAGTTGAAATCGTTGAAATTCGTGATGCGACTCAAGAAGAGTTAGATCACGGTCACGTACACGGTGTAGGTGGTCACCACCACTAATTCCTCTGTGAATTAGAACATCTCAAAAAGCAAAGCCTCGGCTTTGCTTTTTCTTCACATAAGCACTTATAAAATATAAATAATAATTTTTAAAGAAATTTATAGAATTGCTATGTCAAATACTTATCAATTAATCTGGTTCCGCCAAGAACTCCGCGTCCGTGATCAGGCTGCTTTATGGCATGCCCGTCAGAATGGTCCATGTATAGCGATTTGTATTCTGTCACCTGAACAATGGCAACGTCATGACGATGCGGATATTAAAATTGATTTTTATTTGCGCCAACTTTTAGAGCTAAAAACAGAACTTTCCAAACTACAGATCCCTTTACTCATATTTACTGTACCTCTTTGGGATGACATTGCGGAGTTTTTTGTTGATCTCGCAGAAAAATTACCATTTGAAAATGTATATGCCAATATTGAATTTGGCTTCAATGAACTCAAACGCGATAATGAAGTACAACAAAGTTTAAATCGTCAAAAAAAACAACTGATACTGTTTCAAGATCGAACGCTGTTTCCAGTTGCAAGTATTCGAACTCAATCGAATCTACCCTATCAAGTTTTTGGTGCTTTCAAAAAAAGTTGCTATCAGCGCTTAGAACTCGGTTTACCTCAGTGTTATCCAATCCCAGAAACCCAAGCAACCTTAGAGTTTGATTTTTGTCAACTACACCAAACAGATTTACAGAACATCCAAAATCACTATGCTGACAAAATTAAAGACAAAAATGCGAGTGAATGGCGAGTGGGTGAAAAACATGCGAGAAACCTACTGAATCAGTTTGTTGAAAAACGAATTATTCAATATAACGCTTTACGGGACTACCCTTCGGTTAAAGGAACTAGTCAACTTTCTGCTTATTTAAATATTGGAATTATTTCAATTCGTCAGTGCATTCAAGCAGCATTTAGACATCAACAAGGTGATTTTGTTATCCAGTCCGAAGGACAACAAACGTGGTTAAATGAATTATTATGGCGTGAATTTTATCAACATATATTATTCGATTTTCCACAAGTTTCTAAGCACTTGCCTTTTAAAGCTGCAACACAGAATGTTCAATGGCGTGATGATAGCGAAGGTTTTGAAAAATGGAAACGAGGACAAACAGGTATTCCAATTGTTGATGCGGGTATGCGTCAACTTCTTTCTACAGGTTGGATGCACAACCGAGTTCGCATGATTTGTGCCATGTTCCTAACTAAAAATCTATTAATTGATTGGCGTAAAGGTGAACAATGGTTCATGCAAAACCTGATTGATGGCGATCTAGCTGCAAATAATGGCGGTTGGCAATGGTGTGCATCGACAGGAACTGATGCTGCTCCCTATTTCAGAATTTTTAATCCAATTAGCCAATCCCAAAAGTTTGATGAAAATGGCGTGTATATTCGACGTTGGGTCCCAGAACTGACTCAACTAGACGCTAAACGGATTCATGAGCCTTATGCCCAAAATACCGCATTGAAATTAGATTATCCCCATCCAATTGTTGACTTAAAAACCAGTAGAGAACGTGCAATTCAAGCTTTCCAAGCATTATCATAAACCAGCACAATAGCCTTCTTACACTAAAGTTAAATAATGTGTGTATGAAGGTTTATTTTCAAATAATTATGGTTCACAACGAAAACTTCAAAGAAGAATCAAAGCATTAAAATGTCAAATTATTCACATATTATAACCAAGAGAACATCACGGTATCGTTAAAATAAGTTATTTTATAAGTATGATAAGTTGATGAATCATTGAAAAATTTAGCAATAATCACAGATAAATGACTTTAATATTTTGAACAATATTGATTAATTAAGAGTAAGCGTATGTCACATTCACATCATTCAGAACTTCATGTTATGCAACGTTCAGGGTGGCTCCGTGCCGCAGTTCTTGGGGCGAATGATGGAATCATCTCCGTCACGAGTTTAGTTATGGGGGTAGCTGCAAGCGGTGTTAGTTCTCATACTTTATTGATTACCTGTATCGCAGGATTAATCTCAGGTGCTACATCTATGGCTGCAGGAGAATATATTTCGGTTAAGTCACAAGAAGATATAGAAACATCTGATCTTCGAAGAGAAGCTAAAGAACTTGAGAAAAACCCTCATGCTGAATTAAAAGAACTGACTGAAATCTATATCTCACGGGGTTTAAATCCTGAACTTGCACATGAGGTTGCAACTCAATTAACTGCACATGATGCACTTGGCGCACATGCTCGCGATGAAATTGGAATTCACGAAAATACAGCAGCAAATCCCATTCAAGCAGCATTATCTTCCGCCGCATCATTTTCATGTGGTGCAGCACTCCCCATGCTCGCTATTTTATTAAGTTCAAATGAATGGGTATCAAAAACTGTTTTAATTACGGGTGTTCTGTCTTTGGCAGTTCTAGGTGCTTTATCTAGTTATTTTGCACGCACATCGATGCTTAAAGGAATCCTAAGAATAGTGATTTGGGGCGTGATCGCAATGGCATTTTCAAGTTGGGTAGGCTCATTATTTAATGTGCAGCCCTTGTAAGATAACCATTTTATTTTGACCAATCAATCAAACTACAAATTAATAATATATCCCAAGCATCATTAAGATTTTTTTCAAAATTAGGTGTATGATGACATATAACAGAAAGCCTAGTTTGATGGTCTGAATTAACCAAAAGCTAACTTTCTGGTTTGAAATGTCCAATGTAGAGAAGTGTCTTGATACATCGACTTGGGATATTGTTGGCTTTTGCAACAATTGCATTACAGATCGCTGTTTTTTTACAGCCTTTATTGCCAGAGGAATATCAAATTTCCCCTGCATGTGAGACTGTTTTGCTTCTGTCTACCCAAATAAAACAAAAATTACATCTACATTCGGAACAAGTTTTACATACTGATCACCACAGTTTGCATCTAGATCAGCCTCAAGCAGATTCTCATTCTGATCAGCACCATCACGATCTTAATCACCAATGTCCTTTTTGTTTCTTTTATGGACACTTAGTTGCACCCCCCACACTTGGGATTAAAGAAGTATTCGTGCGTGTACAAGTCCGATACTTGCATTTGTATCAAGTATTTATTGGTTTCTTCTTTTCACTACAACGTCTATTTCTCATCCCTCAAGGTCGAGCCCCGCCCTCTACGTTCTCAATGTATTCATTTATTTAATCAATTATTGAGAATGTGAGTTTATCTATGCTTAATCATTTTTCTTTTGCTGATCTTCAGCAAGAGCGTGTTACACACACCCTTAAAAAAGCACTCTTTCACTCTGTTAATCAAAATATTTTGATCAGCGAAATGGAGGATTCATCATGGATTTAGGCTTAACAGCATTAGAACTGGCACGAATCCAGTTCGCTTTTACGGTTTCCTTTCATATTATTTTTCCTGCAACCTCGATTGGTCTCGCTTGTTTTCTTGCTGTACTAGAGTGGAAATGGCTTAGAAGTCACAATCCGATTTATCAAGATTTATATAAATATTGGTTAAAAATTTTCGCTGTCACGTTTGGTATGGGTGTCGTTTCTGGGGTAGTCATGAGCTATCAGTTTGGCACTAACTGGAGTGAATTTTCTCGGATTGCGGGCAGTGTAACTGGCCCACTGTTAACCTATGAGGTGCTTTCTGCCTTTTTCCTAGAGGCAGGCTTTCTCGGCGTCATGCTATTTGGCTGGGGGCGTGTCAGTGAAAAGGCACACTTTTTTGCTACATTTATGGTTGCTGTAGGTACATGTATTTCAATGTTTTGGATCTTATCTTCAAATAGTTGGATGCAAACACCTCAAGGTTTCGCAATAGAAAATGGCATTATTGTGCCGACTGATTGGTTTGCCATCGTATTCAATCCTTCCTTCCCTTACCGATTTGCACATATGGCTGTTGCAGCCTTTTTAGTTTCAGCTTTGGTTGTTGCGGCCACTGCTGCTTGGCATCTATTACGTGGTCGTCGGGATGCTTTAGTTAAAAAATCATTTTCTATGGCTATGTGGATGATTCTATTTGCTGCACCTGCACAAGTTTTGATTGGAGATCATCACGGTTTAAATACTTTAAAGCATCAACCAGCGAAATTAGCTGCAATGGAAGGACATTGGGAAACCAATGTAGATAAAGCGATGCCTCTGTATTTATTTGGTATCCCTGATATGCAAGCTGAAACGACCAAATATGCAGTTGGGATTCCTTATCTAGGTAGCCTCATTTTAACTCACAGTCTAGATGGTCAAGTTAAAGGTCTTAAAGAGTTTGCACCAGAAGATCGTCCAAATTCGACTTTGGTATTTTGGAGTTTCCGTATCATGGTGGGTCTCGGCACACTCATGGTTCTACTCGCTTTGATTGGTCTTTTACTTCGCAAGAAGCAACAGTTATTCGAGAAAAAGTGGTTCCATAAATTTGCATTAATCATGGGACCTACAGGCTATATCGCATTGTTAGCAGGATGGTTTACGACCGAGCTAGGTCGCCAACCATGGGTTGTTTATGGTGTGTTACGAACTAAAGATGCGCTGTCTAGCGTATCAGCTGATCAAGTCGGTATTACCCTGATTATTTTTGTCATTGTTTATACTGTTGTATTTGGTACAGGCATCTATTACATCTTCAAACTCATGCACAAAGGACCACAATTTATTCATACACCGATAGAGGAACAAGGTGGTGTTGGTCATTTTAAAACACCAATGCGCCCACTCAGTGCTGTAGATGAACGTCTTGAATCCAATGATCATGAGAAAGGAGAATAAACATGGATATTTCACTGATCTGGGCAATGATTATTGCATTAGGTGTTTTGATATATGTTGTTCTAGATGGTTTTGATCTTGGGATCGGTATTTTGTTCCCCTTTATTCAGGATCAACAAGAACGTGATGTCATGATGAATACGGTTGCGCCTGTTTGGGATGGCAATGAAACATGGATGGTATTAGGAGGAGCAGGTCTTTTTGCTGCCTTCCCAATCGTTTATGCCACTGTGCTTTCTGCCTTATATATGCCGATTACGCTCATGGTGATTGCCCTTATTTTTAGAGGTGTCGCTTTTGAGTTTAGATTTAAAGCCAATCGGACCAAAGCACTCTGGGACTTTGCATTCATCGGCGGCTCCACGATTGCTAGTTTTCTCCAAGGAATGATTTTAGGTGCATATATTCAGGGCTTAAAAACTGAAAATGGAATCTACGTTGGTGGTAGTTTTGACTGGTTTACCCCATTTTCTATGTTTACAGGCATAGGTGTGGTGGTGATGTATGCTGCATTAGGTTGTGGTTGGTTAATTTTGAAAACTGATGATGGTCTACAAGCGAAAATGTATGAGCTGATGCCAAAATTAATTATTGCTTTATTCATTATTTTTGCTGCTGTCAGTTTATATACACCTTATAGCCAACCAGCAATTGCAGCAAAATGGTTTACTGTGCCACAACTTATTTATTTTAGCCCTGTTCCAATCTTGGTGATTATTTTTACCGTATTAACTTGGCGGGCTTGCCTAAACCGAAATGAACATAAGCCTTTTCTCTACACACTAGTGCTGATGTTCCTCGCCTACTCAGGCTTTGTGATTACTTTATGGCCCAACATCATTCCTCCATCAGTTACCATTTGGGAAGCTGCTGCGCCACGAAATAGTCAAATGTTTGCATTAATTGGTGCTGTCGTGATGATTCCGATCATTTTGGCATACACCTTTTGGGGTTACTGGATTTTTAGAGATAAAGTTCGTGTTGGTGACCAAGGCTATCATTAAGGTTAAATCAAATGAAATCATCACAAGTAAAATGGTTTATTGGACTTTGGTTTGTTGGCTTTTTAGGTCTAGCTTTGATCGCAGGCATATTTAAGGCTTTGCTCATGCTGGCTTATTCTTAATCCAATGTTTTGATGTTTGGCTACACAGTTAGCCAAGCATCTTTATATCTATTTAAATAACATAAGTTTTGATCATTCTTTAAAGAAATAGCCATTATTATTTGCCATTTTTTAAGCATTTAAGCTATGTTGAATAAAAATGATGTAGGTAAAGAATATGACTATTTTAGAATTATTAGAAATTAAACATCCCATTTTTATTTCACCAATGGCAGGTGTTTCCACACCTGAACTTGCAGCGGAGGTGTCTAACCAAGGCGCTCTTGGTGCACTTGGGTTAGGTGCAAACACACCTGAAGCAGCTAAAGAACAGATCATTAAAACACAATCATTAACTGATAAACCTTTTCAGGTGAACTTCTTTTGTCATCAATCTGAACAGCTTGATCAAGATGTAGCACAACAATGGATCAACTACCTACGCCCTCATTTTGAAAAATTTGATGCACAACCACCCCAACAACTGAATTGTATATATCCTAGCTTTTTAGACAGCGATGATTATTTGGATATTGTTTTACAAACCCAACCCAAGGCTGTCAGTTTCCATTTCGGCATTCCCAAAGCTCATCAAATTTCTGCACTAAAACAAGCAGGAATTATCACCATGGTTTCTGCAACAAATTTAATTGAAGCCCAAGCCATTGAAGCTGCTGGTATAGATTTGATCATCGCTCAAGGTATAGAAGCTGGAGGACATCGCGGTATTTTTAATCAAGAATTTGATGCAGCTATTAAAACTTTTGATTTGGTGAGCTTAATTTCAAAAAATTGCAAAATACCTGTGATTGCTGCTGGTGGTATTATGAATGGCGATCAAGCTAAACAGATGATGAAAGCGGGAGCTGTAGCTGTTCAACTTGGAACAGCATTTGTTCAATGTAAAAGTTCAAGTGCAAATACGGCTTATCGAAAAGCATTGTTTAGTCAAAAAATCACCCAGATCAGTGCGAGTTTATCTGGTCGCCCTGCACGTGGCTTATTGGGCACATGGCATACAGAAATTGACTCACCACAGCGACCAAAAGTTCCAGCCTACCCATACACTTATGATCTAACCAAACAACTGATGGCTATTGCCAACAAACAACAAGAATTTGGCTACAATGCATTTTGGGCAGGTAGTAATGTTGCACAAATTCGTGAACTTGAAGCAGCTGATCTCATTAACCAATTGGTTTTAGAAATGAAATCATATTAAGCACTGATCAAGGCAGAATTAAAAAACCGATCTATTGAAGATCGGTTTTTTAGTGCTTATTTAATCAAGTCTAACAAGGTGTGTTGAGCATTATGTAGCTCCTCACCTTCCGCAGGTTTAGCGCGCTCCCAAACACCATCACCTTGCAATAACCATGCTTGCTGGTTATCTTTCAGATAGTTAAGCAGACCTTGTTGATAAATACGTTTTTTCAATGCAGGGTCTTCAATTGGGAAACAAGCTTCAACACGGTTGAATAAATTACGATCCATCCAGTCTGCACTCGAACAATAAATACGTGGATTTCCATTATTGCTAAAGTAATAAACACGGGTATGTTCTAAGAAACGCCCAACGATCGAACGGACACGAATATTTTCTGACAGGTTCGGTAAACCTGGACGTAAACAGCAAATTGAACGAATAATTAAATCAATCTGAACACCCGCTTGAGATGCCTCATACAATTTATTGATCAATTGAACTTCAGTTAAAGCATTTACTTTGACAATGATTTGAGCTGGCTTACCTGCTTTTGCATTAGCAATTTCATCATCAATATAGTTAATCAATTGAGCATGTAAAGTAAATGGCGCATGCAAAAGCTTCTTCGGCTTCGCCATTTTGCCCATGCCAGTTAACTCTTGGAATATGCGATGTACGTCTTCACATAAATCTTTGTCTGTCGTCATCAAACCATAGTCCGTATAGATACGGGCATTGGTTGCATGATAATTACCTGTACCCAAATGAACATAACGGACTAGTTTATTATTCTCACGACGCACAACTAAGATCATTTTGGCATGTGTTTTGTAGCCTACGATGCCGTATACAACGACCGCACCCGCTTCTTGCAAAACGTTTGCAACCTCGATGTTTGACTCCTCATCAAAACGAGCACGCAATTCAATTACTGCTGTGACTTCTTTACCATTCCGCGCAGCTTCAGCAAGTACCTGAACAATTTCAGAATCAGCACCACTTCGATATAAAGTCTGCTTAATTGCAAGCACTTGTGGATCACGTGCTGCTTCACGTAATAATTGAATTACAGGTGCAAAAGATTCGAATGGATGATGCAGCAAAATATCTTGCTTTTGCATCGCAGAAAACACACTTTCGGATTTCTTGAATGCTTTTGGAATAATTGGTGTGTGGGAATCATATCGTAAATGCGGACGTTTAAAATTAGACAACAAACGCGCCAAATTTACAGGCCCATCTACACGATAAAGTTGTTCTTCATTTAGATCAAATTCATCTAACAAATATTCATAGATGTGTTTTGGACAATTATGAGTTACTTCTAAACGTACAGCACGACCAAAACGACGAGAACTTAACTCACCTTTTAAGGCTTTCGCTAAGTCTTCAACATCTTCGTTAAGAGCTAAATCGGCATTACGTGTTACACGAAACTGATAACAACCCGTCGCTGTCATACCAGGGAATAAATCAGATACATGCTCATGAATAATCGCAGATAGCATGACATGATGTTCTTTTCCACCTGTCAGTTCATCAGGTAAACGAACCACACGCGGTAATGAGCGCGGTGCAGGGACTACAGCTAGATCAATTTGACGACCAAAAGCATCTTTACCTTCTAAGGTCACGATAAAGTTTAGACTTTTATTCACTAAACGAGGAAATGGATGCGCTGGATCAAGACTAATTGGCGTTAACACAGGAGCGACTTGCTCTTGAAAATACTTTTTAATCCATGCTGACTGTGCAGGTGTCAACTCACCACGGCGTAGGAAACAAATGTCTTCTTCACGCAACTTAGGCAAGATTTGCTCGTTTAGAATTCGATATTGTCGTTCAATTGCAGCATGAGCAGTCACAGAGATTTGATCTAAAACTTGCTTTGGAGTTAAGCCATCTGGTGTGCGACTTTCATTGCCCAGAGTTAACTGCTCCATCATGCCTGCAACACGAATTTCAAAAAACTCATCTAAATTGCGGGAAAAGATCAGTAAGAAATTCATACGTTCCAATAACGGATGAAGTGGGTCGACAGCCTGTTCCAAGACACGTAAATGGAAATCGAGGATGGATAATTCGCGATTAATATAACGATCGTTGTAACTATATTCTATTGGCGTTGTTGTCGTCACTGCCGTATTCATACTGAACCTTGTTATTTATGCATTCATCTACTGATAATTTAAGTATGCTGCAAATTTATGTCAATTTGGTAAAAAAGCCCAAAAATATTGAGCTTTTTTAATCGATCGGATTATTCTGGAAGCTGTGTTCCGTTCATATATCTCAATATGACGCGTTTGCGATATTGCAACTTACGGTCATTACGATGATCTTGATAATACTTAGGATTTGGTAACAACGCTGCTAAAAATGCGGCTTGTTCACGTGTTAAGCTTTTTGAACTTTTCCCATAATAATATTGTGTTGCAGCTTCAACCCCATAAATATTTTCACCAAATTCTACAGAGTTCATATATACCTCTAAAATTCGACGCTTTGACCACATCCGCTCCATCATCCAAGTTGCAACTGCTTCCTGTCCTTTGCGAATAAACGAACGTTGGTTGTATAAAAATAGGTTTTTTGCCAATTGTTGCGAAATTGTTGATCCACCTGCAACCACTTCACCCTTCTCATTATTACGTTCTAAAGCATGCTGGATACCGGCCCAATCGAATCCATGATGATGGACAAACTTCGCATCTTCGGCTGCAAGAATCGCGTGCTTAAAGTTGTCACTAATCTCATCATAATCTCGCCAATCTTGCTGAATTGGCTTCATATCAGACCAATAGTCCAACCGCATAAACATTGTGGTTTCAACTGGATTGGTTCTCCACCAAACTAAACTTGCAAAGATCCAAAGTTGGATGAGGAGTATCACTCCAATAATCAACATTACTGCACGTGCTAAAAAGGCTTTCATTAAAGTGCATCACTCCTAGGACAACGAATTCATGCTAAGCTGTTTTTATATTGATGACTAGCTTAAACACATATGACTGACATGACACCACCACAAATCAATCAAAAGTTGAGAATCCATACATGGTGGTTTACCGCATTACTTATTGCCGTCAATGTCAGTTTATTTGGTTGGCAAATTCTTTCAGGTGTGAATATTACCGACCCTTCCCCTCTTGATGCAATTGCTTGGGGTGCAGATTTTACGCCACTTACATTCTTATCTCAGCCTGAGCGCCTATTCACTAGCATGTTTTTCCATTTTGGACTCATCCATCTGATGCTAAATATGTGGGCGCTTTATATTTTTGGCAGTGTAGCTGAACAACTATTTGGTCGTTCCTATTATATAGGTATGTATTTTCTTGCTGGTTTAATGGGAAGTGTATTATCGAGTTATCTCTCGATTCGAGATGCATATGAATTGCTACAAAACTTTGATGCTGCATTATTGCCGCGTATTAGCGCAGGCGCATCAGGTGCGGTTATGGGACTCGGTGCAGCATTGACCATAATCTCATTATTGCCCCAACTCGCAAATCAACGTTTTATTCTAGATAAAAAATCATTACTCATGATTATGGCAATCAACCTTGTGTTTGGTTTCACCGTATCTGGCATCAACAATGCCGCACATATCGGTGGCATGTTGATGGGTGGTTTGTTAGCGGGCTTATGGTATCTGTCTCAAAAAACACAACGAACTGGTGTATTCCAATTTATAGCACTGCTTGTTGCAGTCTCGACTTTAAGCATCTTTTATTGGTATTGCACCCGACTCAGCACAAAACTCACTCCTTTATGGACTGAGATTCTGCGCCAAAATCAGATCAGTTTTTAAGACTGATTAATTTCTCTTAAACTTTGCAAAGGTGGTATATCACAGAGATAGCTTAAGCGATAACGACCTATCAATGTACATACCACCATCATAGTCAAAGGAAGAATAATCCAGATTTCTGGATGCCATTGAATAGACATTTGCATTTTGTAGCTAGCGATAGCACTGATCACCTCAGCAAAAAGACATGCCACAACACCTGAGACTAATCCAATAAAACCGATTTCTAAACTCAACATGCGTTTTAATCGATTCTTAGCGATCCCAAATGATCTTAACAGTGCCACTTCTCGACGACGTTCATCCATCAATACATTTAAGCACGCAATCAAGACTAAAATGCCTGACAAACCAACCAACATTGCAAGTACTGTCACGATCTGAACCAACACAGTCATCAAACGTTTCACTTCATCTAGAACACGTCCAACATCAATAAAAACAGTATTTGAAAATTGCTGAATCAACTCAACCATTTTTGCCTGATCAGTTGGCGGAACATAAAAACTACCTAAATAACTTCCAGCATTTTCATCCATCGTTTTAGGTGAAAAAATGAAAAAGAAATTGGGGCTAAAACTTTCCCATTCTACGGAGCGTAAATTAATCACGGTTGCATTCAAGCTTCCTTCAGGCAGACTAAAGCTCAGTTGATCGCCAATTTTGATTCCAAGTTCACTCGCCAATTTTTCTTCAACAGAAACTTGCCCAGTTTGAGTAAATGTTGAACGTCCTTGAATAATCACATTATCTTTAGGGTACACAGAGGACTGCGTAAGATTTAATTCACGACGTAATGAGTTATTTTCTTTGATCAATTCTGGAGAGAAAGCTTCACCATTTTTTGAAATCAATCGACCTCGAATATTTGGATACAACGGCGTTGAACTCCAATGATTCTGTTCCAACGATTGTTTCAACAAAGGCATGTCAAATGGAGGCAGACCATACACAAATTGATTAGGTGTTCCCTCAGGAAGTTGTTGTTGCCAGCGCTCAAGTAAGTCTGTTCTCAATACACTAAGTACCGTAATTAAACTTAATCCCAGTGCAAGTGCCGTAATTTGCAATGCAGTTTGATGCGGTATCCGAACATAGGCAGATAATGGGTGCTTTAATTGTTTGATCAATTTGAGAAGCAACCAAATACCAGCATATAAGATTCCACATAGCACAAGAATGGCAGCGAGAACCATTAGGCTTAGTTGTAAATTATCACTAAGAACTAAACTAAAAATCATTAAACTGATCGTGCCAATAGCAAACATGGCTATATAGGATTTGCGTGAACGTTCTTGTTGACGAATTACCCGTATTGGCGGCGTATTTAATAACTCCCAAATACTCGGCAGTATAAAACCAATCAAAACCATTACACTGGTGAAAATAGCTATCGGTAATGCCATCAGGATATCAAATACAGCAAAACTAACTTGTAGTTGCGGAATGAGCTGCAACATCAATTGCAATAATCCATAGCCTAATGCGATGCCAATCAGGCTTCCTAATACGATGGAAATAGCACTTACCAAGGCTAACAAGCCTAAATAAGCAATCAATATCTGTTTCTTACTTGAACCCAAACACCGCATCAAAGCAATATGATCTTGGTTTTGTTGTACATAACGTTGACTAGTTAGAGCAATCGCAATCCCACAAAGCAAAATAGTAAGTAAATTGGCGAGCTGTAGGAATGTATCCAAATTCTCGATTGGTTTCATTAATCGTGTATTGGACTGACTAGCATCACGCAATCGAAGTGAAGTTTGCTCCGAATTTTCTACAGATGAATTTGCATTCGGAGAGGTTTCATCCTCTTGATGCGTTTGCTGCTTATAAATCGTTTTGAATGCATTTACTAGTTCTAGCTGACCCGCCATCAATAAACGATATTCAATCCGACTCCCTACTTGTATGGCATTTGTCTTCGCAATATCCGCCTGATGAATAATAACTGTTGGTGAAAATCCAGAGAAACCTAACTCTTGATTTGAATCATGTTCGATCACGCCTGTGAAAGTAAATGTTCCATCTGCAATTGCAACTTGTTCACCTAATTTAACTTTGAGTAAATCAACTGCCCGTGGGCTTAACCAGACTTGATTTGGTTGTATTGATTTGGCTTGGGGTTCAATTTCTAACTTGCCTCGTAGAGGAAATTGATCATTGACCGCTTTGACATTAACCATGACAAATTGATCTTGGGTATGTGCCATAGAACCAAATACAGTGACTGGAGAATGCTTCAAGTTCAACTTATCCGCTTGCTCCACCCAACTGGATTGAATCGGATGACTATCCGACAACACCAGATCAGCTCCAAGCATTTCAGCTGCTTGTAAGGTCACAGCATTTTGTACTTGAGTGTTGCTAAATTTCAAAGCCGTTGTCGCACTGATCGCCAATGAAAGTGCAATAATCAGTAAATACAAACCACCCGTTCGAAAACTTTGTATCAGTAAGGGCTTTAAAATAGAACTCATATTGCCCCTCCTGATCGAACAATCTCCTGAATCTGACCATCGATGAGTTTGACATGACGTTGACAAAGTTCAGCTAAGTTTTGATCATGCGTGACTACAACCAATGTTGTTCCCAACTCTTTGTTTAAATCAAAAAGTAATTGTTCAATCTCTTCTGCAGTTTGCCCATCTAAATTACCTGTGGGTTCATCTGCAAAAATTAATTTAGGTTCAGCAATCAAGGCACGTGCAATAGCGACACGCTGTTGCTCACCACCAGATAAAACTTTGGGTGTTTGATGAGCCTGTCGAATCAAACCAACACGCTCTAACCATGCCAACGCTTTTTTCTCAGCATCTTTAAATTGGAAGTCTGGCTGTAAACGCATCGGCAGCATGACATTTTCTAAAGCACTCAACTGTGGAAGAAGTTGAAATGACTGAAATACAAACCCAATATTTTCTAAACGAACTTGTGCTCGCTGCTCCTCTGTTAGCTGATGTACATCTTGACCACAAACCGTCAATTCACCACTACTAGGACGATCCAAAGTCGCTAAAATCCCCAACAATGTTGACTTTCCTGAACCTGAACGTCCCGTAATTGCAATCTGCTCACCCTGATAAATTTCCAAATCAATTTCTTTTAAAATCGTTAAATTTTGCTGATTAATTTGAATGGTTTGTGTAACTTTTCGAGCAGAAATAATCGGTTGTGGCATGATGTCACGTATCCTTTAGAACAAATTTTAAGTGCTATGCAAATATCTAAAGTTATCTTGTTCGTTTCTAAAACACTGGGAGCGCTTGCAATATGTGTATTCCCGACAATCGTTTCAGCTAAGACCATATTGATTGTGGGAGATAGTCTGAGTGCAGGCTATGGAATAGATGTCAAACAAGGCTGGGTTAACTTATTACAACAACGGCTTGACCAACAGTATCCGAAAAAACACAAAGTGGTCAATGCAAGTGTAAGCGGTGAAACAACAAGCGGTGCACTTGCAAGAATGCCTAAGCTATTACAAACCTATAAGCCTGAAATTGTGGTGATTGAGCTAGGTGGTAATGATGGACTTCGAGGACAACCCCCTCAAATGATCCAACGTAATCTTGCTCAGTTGGTACAACTCAGTCAAAGACAAAAGGCAACAGTTTTACTGTTTGGTATGAAGATACCACCAAATTATGGAACGGCGTATAGCACAGCGTTTGAAAAAAATTATAAAGTTGTAAGTCAGCAATACAAAGTTAAGCTTTTACCTTTCTTTTTGGAGGGTGTAGCGGGTAATAAAAATCTTATTCAAAAAGATCAAATTCATCCAAATGCTAAGGCGCAACCGATCATGTTAAATTTAGCTTATCCATATATAAAAGGTGCCTTGTAGGCACCTTTTATAATTTAACAATCTATAACTTTATTTAGAAATCAAAAAAAGTCACTTCACCTGTCTCTAGTGAGTATTCAGCTCCAACCACGATCATTTTGCCTTTCTCGATTAAGCTTTCAAGTACAGCGGAACCATGACGCAACTGATTTACTGAAGCAAATACATTAGAGCGTACAGCATGTGCCGATAACTTTTTCAAATCATCTTTCAATTCTGTTTGCATTAAGATTTCAACAGATGGGCGTACACGGTTTACGATCGACATTAAGTTCGAAGAAGGTGCTTGATCAGGATGCTTTAAAGTATCGATCGTTGCTTGAATTGCGCCACAGTGACTATGACCTAATACCACAACAACAGCACAATCATAACGTTCAGCAGCAAATTCAACGCTACCTACTTGAGAAGGTGCAACAATATTTCCTGCTACACGAATAACGAATAAATCACCTAAGCCTTGATCAAAAACCATCTCCGCTGGCACTCGAGAATCGGAACATCCTAAAACAATAGCAAAAGGGTTTTGTTCACTTGCCATTTCAGCACGTTCTTGGTGAGTGAGTTGCTTTTGTAGGGCGGCTTCCCCTTTCACAAAACGAGCATTACCAGCTTTTAAACGTTCTAGAGCTTCATGAGCGGTGAGCATGCTTAAATCCATCTATGATTGACATGAAAAAATAGTTTAATGTGAGGACGATAGATTGTCACTGACAAAAATAAAAACTCTCAAACATTTGGTGATCGATCTATCAAGAAAAATAAGGAAAAAATAATCATTTCATTGGCAATAATTTACAGACATCTGTTGAATATGCAAATGACTATGTTTGAAACTTCAACAATAATCAAAAGGTTTAAAAATAAATCAAGGACAGAAAAATCATGATGAATAGAAGCTTTTCCACACCAATCCGAAAAACACTGACGGCTATCGCCTTCAGTTGCAGTCTTGCTGCAACCATGACAACAACGATGACTCAAGCCGCTGAAATCGAAATGAGTTTCCAAAATGTATTACAACAGGAACGTGCTTGGGCTGGGTTACAAAGTAAAACGCTTAAAGTTGGTGACATTACATGGTCTTATAGTGAAGGTGGTCAAGTCGGTAAACCGATTGTTGTACTTATTCATGGCTTGGCTGGTAGTCGTGATAACTGGAATCGTGTCGCGAATGCATTAACAGGCAACTATCATGTGATCATTCCAGATTTACCTGCCAGTGGCGAAACCCAAGTTCCGAAAGAATTTGATTATTCTGTACCTAATGTCACAGAAAAATTACGCCGTTTTATTGAGGCTGCAAACTTAACAGGACCTGCTCATATTGCAGGACACTCTCTAGGTGGCTCTATTGCGATGCTTTATGCGGGTCAATATCCATTTGAAACCAAGAGTTTATTTTTAGTTGATGCGGCTGGTGTCTACAAAGCTGGAAATACACCTTACTTGAAAGATCCAAACCAAATCAGAAGTATGATCGTCAGTAAAAAAGGCGACTTTAATTTCTTAATGCAGCAAGCAATGCATAACCCGCCGTTTATTCCTAAAGAAATTGCCCAAGCACAAGAAAAGATGATGATTGGACAAATAGAACAAACTCAGAAAATGGTTGACCAAATCATTGCACTCAATAAATTGTTTACACCAGACTCATTTGCCTTACTTGCTAAATCAATTGATGCACCAACACTGATTTTATGGGGCAAGCAAGATAAAATTATCAATGTTGAAGTCGCACCTGAGTTAAAATCACTTTTGAAAAACGCTCAAGCACCTGTCATCTTGGATAATGTCGGTCATATGCCGATCTTAGAAGCAGATCAGCTCGTCGTTCAACAATATCTACCGTTCTTGAGTAAAACCCAAGCCCAAAAGTCGGTGACTGCACCTACTCCTTAATCATTTATTTAGAGTCTTTATGCTTAAACACCCAATGATAGAACAACTGATTGATGCTCAACTGGACTTTTTAGATCAACAGTTTTCGCAATCAGAAACAATTCAACAAGAGTTCTCGCAGTTCTATCATTGGATACGTTTACAACAACTACAACATATTTGGTCTTTTGAACAAATTTATACCTTAATTGAAAAACAGATCTTAAATACACCTGCTAGTTCATTTTTAGTTGAACAAATTGCCGAGCACATTCGATTTGCACTTATTCATCCTTTAAATGATGAAACAACCATCGAAGAAATTATTCCTGTTTTAACGATCGATACGATTGCTCAATACGTTGCAAGTAAAAGTGGACATCGCCAACGCTTAATTAAAACGATTGTTAATAATCCTGCATTTTCTGCTCTTATTACTCAACTTATTCAACACTCTATTCAAGATTATTTGGATAATTCAGTGATGTCTAAACGTGTCCCAGGCGTTGGTCATTTCATGAAAATGGGGAAATCTGTATTAGAGACTGTTACGGACTCTAATCTAAATGACACAGTCGGCCATTATTTACAGAAGAATATTCTTAAAATTAGCCAAATGAGTGAGCGCGTGCTCAATCAGCATTTTAATGATGAAAAGCTATATCATTTCCAAGCTAATATTTGGCACAAAATTAAAGTTATGCCCGTTTCCGTGTTAAAAAATTATGTTGAAGTTCAAGATCTAACGCAAACTGTTGGTATGGGACATGAGATCTGGGATCATCTTCGTCAGACACCCTATATGAAACAACAAGTACATGATGGTGTTTACGCATGGTATGCACGCAATCAGGAGCGTACGTTTGATCAACTCCTTCGAGATCTCAATATTAATGAGAGTTTGATTCAAAATGAATTAAGTATTTTATTAACGCCAGTGTTAAAGCGTTTGATTGATACTGGTTATTTAAGACAACGCGCACGTATTCATTTAGATAAATTTTATTATTCTGACCAAGTGATGAATATTCTCAATCACGAGCAAGGCGCCTAAGCGCCTTGTTTTTTTATCATTTAAAGTTAGAAACTATACGTAAGTCCTAAATTATAACGTCGACCATCCAACACATAACTATAAGTTTCTGTATCTATTTCCTTATCTAGCAAATTATATACCCCTGCGGCAATTGCGACGTTTTGTGTAGGTTTATAATTGACACCAACATCTACCATGGCATAAGCAGGCTTACCTTTCGCCATCGCTGTTCGACTTAAATAGTCAGATGTTTTACTGCGATAATTAACTCTTGCCCAACTAGAAAACTGATCCGATACTTCCCAATCCGCTGTTGTGTTGAACATATGCTTTGGCATTTCATTTAAAGGCTTACCTTTATTAATACCACTCTTCTGTTCTGTATCTGTAAAGGTGTAATTCGCTGATACATTCACATTAGGCAACGCCTGCCATCCAAACGTCAGTTCAGCACCACGCATATTGGCTTTATCCACGTTCTCACGTAAGCTGACAAAGTCGAATTTTTCACCTAACCAATCACACTCTAAGGCACCAACATTTTCACCCTGACAGGTTCTAACTTCTGTAATTTTATCTTTGAAATCACTATTAAAAATAGTAAGTCCAGCAGTGAGATGATCTAAATTATCCCAGTTGAAAGACACCTCATAGTTAACACTTTTTTCAGGTTTTAGGTCTGGATTACCAACAATTACGCCCTTACTTTGACCACCACCTGTTGCTTGCCCCCACTCTGCTACCGTCGCACGAAGTGCAGGCGTTTTATATCCTGTAGACACGCCTCCTTTAATCACCCAATGATCATTTAAACCCCAAACGCCATAGATTTTTGGACTCCAATGATCACCAAACTTCTCATCTTCATCTAAACGTAATGATGTAGTCAGAGTGAAATCATCTATAACATTCCATGCATTTTCAGCAAACAGTGCCCAACTGTAACGATCTAAACTTGAGACAGGTTTTGCCCCTCCCACACTAAGTTGATTGCCTTGATCATCTAATTCTTCTTTTAAATACATTCCACCAAAACTCAAACTATGACGATCAAAGTTAATCTTGTTAATCGTATTAAAAGTAGTATTGATGGCTTCCATATTGCGTGAAGGATTTTCATTTTCTTCACGCTGAATATATGAATGTGTTTCAACGGGACCAAGCTGACCTCGATGAGTTAAGCTGTATTCTGTTCGATAATAATCTGTAAGTGAATCTACTGGAGGATTTCGACCTGTTTGTACAGGAGAGATACTTTTTCCAACGGTTCCATTACGATTTTGAATTGAACGCTGATAGTCCAAATCAATCGTATGCTGATCATTCGGGGTCAGACTCAAGGCTGCTCCACCCGCTCGAATTTTCTGCTCCTTGTAACCTCCATAAATCTCGTCTTCATCTCGCTGAGAATATAAGCCATTTGCTTTGAACGACAACAGATTTGCAATTAAAGGACCAGCGATATATGCATTGGTTTGATAAAGATGACCTGATTTTGAATTTTCTTGTAGTGTTGTATCTAGCTTAATAGAACCTGTCCATTGAGCTGTATTTTTTTTAGTAATAATATTAATTACACCGCCCATCGCATCCGAGCCATATAAACCTGACATTGGACCGCGAATCACCTCAATTCGTTCAATCGCGCCAATATTGGGTAACCAACCTTGCTCGATCCCAGAATTATCACTATTTGGTCTCACAGAGCGGGTATTCACTTTTTTACCATCGACCATAATCACGGTATAGGCACTTCCCATACCCCGTATACTAATATCGCTAGAACTTCCTCCCCCCGTCACGACAACACCTGGAATATCTTTCAGTGCATCTGTGACATCTCGATAAGCTTTTTTATTAATTTCTTCTTGTGAAAGTACTGAGATCGAGGCTGCTGCTTTCTTTATATCTTGCTCAAAACCACTCGCTGTCACCACGATGGTCTCTAATTGATTAAGCTCTTGTGTTTTGGTTTCTGCTGCATATGCAATGGAAAACATTCCGCTCATCACTGAAAGTGTGAGTAAAGATTTACGGGTTATTTTATTCGACATAGTTTTCACCTAAACGACACAAATCTTAAGATTTGCTTAAAAATTTATGTGAATTCTAACAAAAAACAAATAAAACTCAATACAAATGATAATTATTATTATTTATATACTCATTAACACACATGATTTTATTGTTATGAAACAATATTAAAAACAAAGCAAAGGTTCAAAAATTAAAAAAGAGCCTCATATAGGCTCTCTTTTATTCATGAATGCAATCCTTCAAATTACTTGAAATATGCACCTTCTGATTGAGTGTGATCTGTTTGATCTACAACACGCTGTAATTCTGGAACATGCTGTTTTAAAGTGGTTTCAACACCTTGTTTCAAAGTCACATCAATCGCTGAACAACCTTGGCAACCACCGCCAAACTTCAATACGGCTGTTAAACCATGTTCTGGATCATTTTGTACTTCCACAAGGCTACAATTACCGCCATGACCTTCTAAACCTGGATTAATTTCAGATTGTAATACATAAGTAATACGCTCTTCGATTGATGCATCAGGCCCTACACGTGGAACTTTCGAGTTAGGTGCACGGAAAGTCAGCTGACCACCAAAACGATCTTTATTGTAATCAATGACTGCATCAACTAAATAAGGAATCGATGGTGCATCTACATATGCAGGAAAGTCTGGATAATCCTGTTTATAGTCCGTTGGTACCACTTCTTCAGGCGCGCTATAAGCCATACAACACTCAGCACGTGGTGTTCCTGGATGCTCTACAAAAACTCGAACGCCAATTCCTGGAGTATTTTGTTTTGCTAATAGATCACGTAAATACTCTTGTGCAGAGGGAGTAATCAAAAGGTTTGGAATTTCTTCTGCGACAGCAGTGTTGGTGTTCTCAGTCGACATAACAATAATCCTCAAGCTGATGTCGTTATATTAACCGAAGATGGAGGGTAATAAAAAAAAATCAACCATTTTTGTAGGAATTATATGCAAGATGATTGTTTATTAACTTTTTAATGGCATTATTGCTTAGACACTGATCAATTTAATTCATTTATGCTACATCTACCCTTTGGTCACACTGTGACTCTGATCATTATTACCGTTGCGATTTCTTTATTAGCATTTAGCAATCAAACCGTGATGAATCGTTTGATTTTTTGGCCACCTGCGATGCAACGCGGGCAATTTGACCGTTTTATTACCCATGGCTTTGTACATGCAGATGGAACACATTTACTGTTCAACATGATTACCCTATTTTTCTTCGGTAATATTATTGAAAGCTTTTATCGTGAATTCTTCTACGATATGGGCTTTGTACTGTTTTATTTGGGTGGATTAATTTTTGCTATCTTGCCAAGTTATTTAAAACATAAGAATGATGTCCGTTGGGCGAGTCTGGGTGCTTCTGGAGCAGTCTCAGCCGTTTTATTTGCATATATTTTATTTCAACCGTGGAATTTAATTTTCGTATTCTTTATTCCTGTTCCTGCGATTATTTTCGCTATTTTATATGTGGCTTACAGTATTTGGTCTGGTAAACGTGGAAATACCAATATAAACCATAGTGCTCACTTATGGGGAGCAGCATACGGTGTCATTGTTACCGTTATCCTCGAACCTAAAGTTCTGCCACATTTTCTTAGCCAACTCACAAAACTCCCCTTCTAAACTAAAATATTCACACTCAATCCCTTTTGTAAATAACAAAAGGGATTATTGACAATGTATGCCAAGATACAGAAATTGAATAAAAAAATGCGTCATTCATCTAGTAGAAAAATGAATTGCACATTAAAGTCTAAAATGAATAAACAAAACTTTGGGATGAAGTTATGAAGAAAGCATTATTGTGCCTAAGTGCATTGTTCTGTTTAGGTTTATCAGCGTGTGCTGTACATACACCTCATGGTAGCGTCGTTGATCCAGATCGTACCTATGGTGGTGGCCATGGAGATTTCTGTCCTCCTGGACAGGCTAAAAAAGGTCGCTGCTAAGTTTAATTTTGTCTAAACTCACTTGTTGGGTTTAGACAATTTCCTCCTCCTGCAATCAAATGAAAATCATTACTAATTCAAACACACATTTCATCGAATAATTGCCTAAAACTTCACACTTTTTTACTTCTAGCGATTTCATTTATTAAAATGCCATATAAAATATAAGGAAATCTATTCTCTTCATTTTGATGGGATTTCTTCAATGGATCTAATTCAACGTTGTGCAGTTAAAGAAATCCTGAATCAAGTTCAGAATGCGGATGACTGGGTTATTTTTTTAGAGCATCTCAATCATCATTTTGATGTCCAAGCATCTCAACTTTTAGCAGTTGATCTTGAAGTTCAAGCACTTTCATTTAGTATTCATCACGGTGTCAACCTTGACTCGCATCAACTTGAACAAGCAGCACTCAAGCAAATTCGTCTTGAAATTGACGATGATCCTCGTTTAAAAAAAATGTTATCTGCACCGATGAATGGTTGGATGCATTGCAAAGAGCATTTCCAAGAAGATGAGATCACCCAAACACAAGTTTATCAACAAGTATTAAAACCACTTGATCTAAGATTCTGTTCTGCCATCCAAGTTATTTTTGATCATAAGGTATGTGTCATTCTTTCATTTCTAACCAGTTATGATCGTGGTGCCTTAAGCTGTTCTGAGTTGAAGCCTGTTTATGAAATTTTGCCGATCTTGCAGCAAAAAATTCAGCAATATCGACATCATTTTGAATATTCCACAATGACCCTTTTAGGCTCCCAACTTATTCAAAAGATGAAGCAAGCTATTGCGATCATTAATTTTAACGGTGATATTTTAGAACTTAATGCGGAGGCACAACAATTATTTGAAATAAATCCTCAAATTCAAATAAAACAGCGACGCTTTGTTTTTACTGGTGAGAATCAAACTATTTTCGACCAAAATCTAATCGAATTGGAGCGAAATTATAAAAATAATCCAGATCTAAGTTATGCCGAGCGAACAAAAATTATGATGTTGGATCACCAACTTTTCCTGAGCCTAGATTTACTCTCTCCTGAAAAAGCGCATAAGATTTTTGGTTTGCGACCAGTTTTGTTAGTAACATTCTCAGGCTTAAAACATAGACCCCAATATCAGAAAGAAATTTGCGCAAAACTATTTATGTTTACACCTGTAGAACACAGAATCTGTGAACAACTCCTAGATGGAAAAACGGTCAAAGAAATTGCTATGTCACAAGATATTCAATCAGATACTGTCAAAAAGCATTTACAGTCCATCTTTAAAAAGACCCAAACTCACCGTCAAAGTGAGTTGATCCAATTATTAATGCAATTTCTATAACAGCTCTAGGCAATTTCAGCAGGAAAAGCGATCACTTGATCAATTTTCATCTTATTCATTACAACCATAAGTAAACGATCAATACCCAATGCAATACCGGAGCATTCAGGCATATGAGGTAAAGCAGATAATAGATATTGATCAGTAGGTATCACGGGTAAACCTTGTAAAGCACGTTCTTGATTATCGGCTTCAAATCGTGCTGCTAATACTTCTGCATCCAGAAGTTCGTCATAGGCATTAGCAAGCTCTAAGCCTTCAATATAGACCTCAAAACGAGCTGCAACCCATTCCCCATCTTCATCTTGTTTTACTTTTGCTAATGATGCCATCTCAGGTGGAAAATCTGTCAAAAATACAGGTTTGTCAAAGCCCAAACTTGGCTCTACAAAATGAGAAAATAATAAGTCCATGTAAGCCAAACGATCATCACCCAAATCAAGATTCAGACCGACACGATGTGCGGTGTCCTTAAGTTGTTTTAAGCTGGCTTGTAATGGGTTGATCTCTAAACGATCTTGAAAAGCATGCTTATAGCTCAAAATAATAGGACGAATTTCACCAAAACGATGTGCTAAACAGGTTTCCAATAGATCCGCTGTCTCATGCATTAAGGCTTTCAAATCCATAGCAGGTCGATACCATTCCAACATGGTGAATTCGCTATTGTGTTTACGTCCATGCTCATCATCACGAAAGACTTTACAAATTTGAAAGATTGGGCCACTACCACTCGCCAACAATCGCTTCATCGGGAACTCAGGCGAAGTCTGTAAATATTGAGTATTTAATTTTCCATGAATATGACGCTGTACTTGTACTGACGCCAAATGCACATCTGTGACCCCTGCTTGAGACAAAACTGGGGTTTCAACTTCTAAAACATTTCGTTCAGCAAAAAACTGACGAATTTTATTGTACATCTCTGCACGGGCTTTTATTGCCTCAAGCGAACAAGTCGGTTGATAAGATTTCATAGTCTGGCTCATGCTTTTGGTCCACCGTGTGCTGCCCATTCACGGCGTAATGGATAATTCTTTCGGAGCAAATCAAACGCTTTTTGTTCAACTTTTCCATCCATGACACAAGCTCTTAATTTTTGATCATCTTCAGCAATATTATAAATTTGGCTAAGATGCTGCTTTAGTACTTCTTTCAAATCTTGTTGTTCAAAGAATTGCTCAACATGCGGTAATTGGGTTTCGAACTGTTTAGATATTGGATAATCAAATTTATGACAAAATGCCTCATAAATCATCTGTGTACCACGAGCCTTACCTTCAAGACTATAACCCGCAATATGCGGTGTTGCTAAAGCCAACATATCTAGTAACTGTTGCGAAATTTCAGGTTCAAACTCAAATACATCTAATACAACTTTTCGATTGTTCCTTTGGATATCTGTCATTAAAGCTGCTTCTTGAATCACTGGACCACGCGCGCTATTAATCAGTATCGCGGATTCTTTCATTTGAGCAAACGTTGCTTCATTAAATAAATGTTGTGTTGGATGATCACCAGTTGACGTTAACGGTACATGAATGGATATGGCATCAGCACGTGCTAGTAACGCATCAAACGATACATTTTCAATACCATCTAGCTGTACAAAAGGATCATAACCAATCACTGTCCAACCTAATAATTGGGCCATTTTTGCAAGTCGACGACCAACATTACCTAAGCCAACAATCGCTAATGTAAATTCATGATTTCTTTCTAATAATTCGATGTCTAGGTGCAGCAACGCAGTGATAACATATTCTGCGACCGCTTGAGCATTACAACCCGCTGCATTCGTCCACGTGATGTTTTGTTGTTCTAGCGCTTGAATATCGAGATGATCTGTTCCAATCGTTGCACTACCGACAAACTGAATTGTAGTCTGATCAATTAGGGCATGATTAACTTTAGTAACCGATCTAACCAATAAAGCATCAGCATTTTGGACATCTGCATGAGTCAACGTTCGCCCCGCTCGATGCTGTATTTCTGCAAATTCCGCAAAGAAATAATCGGTAAAAGCCAAATTTTCATCTGCGATAATTTTCATGCAGGATATTCCATCTGTTGAACTAGGCTTATTATCCTTAGCATCAGTCAAATTGACAAATTAAATCTCAACGTTTCCAATAAAATGGCGAGAAACATTACAACTTTGCAGAGATCATGCGACTTATTGCCAATCCTCAGAAGCAGTTTTACTTTTATAATGGCGACATATTTTATCTCTTAAAGTTCTGTTATGACGCCTTACTCTCCCTACAAAGGCAAAAATGGTATCAAGCGTATTTTGAATGCAACGGGTTATTCTCTCGCTGGGTTTAAAGCCGCATTCAGCCATGAAGCCGCTTTTAGACAAATTTTATTACTCAATCTTGTTTTAATTCCAACTAGCTTTTTTGTTCATGTTTCTGCCCTTGAACAAGCATTGATGGTCGCTGTTTGCTTACTTGCTATTATTGTAGAGTTATTTAATTCTGCAATTGAAGCTGTGGTTGATCGCATATCGTTGGAGATACATCAGCTCTCAAAAAATGCCAAAGATATGGGCAGTGCTGCTCAATTTGTATCTCTTGGAATCATTTTTTCAACATGGATGATTATCCTTTTAAAGTGATTTGTAAATAAGAAATGCTTTTGCATTTCTTATTTTTTTCAATATACATAGTCATTTGATTCTAAATTAAAATCCGAATCCTAGACCAACGACAGGACCTTTTTGTACGGTATCCCATTTAAAGTTACCATCAGAATAGTCTTGTGATACGTATCGATAACCCACTCTAAAATTTACTGGGGTTGAAAATACAGCTTTACGGTATCCCAAATAAGCCTGAGCGATTTGTGTTTGTTCGGTACCGTGAGTGTATTGCGCTGCTAAATTCCACGGAGAAGTAGAGTTGTAACGTATCCGCGCCCCACCAAAATATTCAAACCAGTGTTTTTCAACAGCAACACCTTTGCCCAAAGCATCTAAGGTTCCCTCTAGATCTGTATAATTCACACCTAGAGTGGGTTCAATGATCCAGCCTGTACCATCAGAAAATTGTTCAAATGCACGATAATAAATTCCTGCATTACTTAAGTTTACAGTGGTCGATAATGCAATTGGGTAATTATAAACTTGCTTTTCTTCTTCAGTCTTTACATATTGAATATCAGTATAAATCCCCCACTTCCCTTTGGTTACTTCCAGATGTCCAATCAAAGCTTGATCAAGCGCCTCTAGGGTATCTTTAAAAGGTTGATCTAACTGATAGTTAATCCCTTGATAACCTATTATTCCATTTATGTCCGCCGCAAAACCATAAATATTCAAAAAAACCTTAGTCTCACCTTGGAATGAATCTTTTATCGTATCCGCGTAGGCTTACGAGCTTAAAGCCATACACCCAAGAATTAATAATGATAACCGAACCATTTTCTACTCCTAAAACCGTTTAATTATTTAAAATTTACTTATCAAGTTATTTATTTAAGTCAGATCATTAATAACGTTTTGATTGTGATTTTTCTATACTTCAAACGTAAAAAATCCCTGCCAAGGCAGGGATTTTTTTAAATATGAGCGACAATGTGATTACATCATTCCGCCCATACCACCCATTCCGCCCATATCTGGAGCAGCTGGTTTATCTTCTGGGATATCAGTGATCATACATTCTGTAGTCAACATTAAACCAGCAACTGAAGCAGCATGTTCTAATGCAGAACGAGTTACTTTAGCTGGGTCAAGGATACCCATTTCTAACATATCACCGTATTCACCAGTTGCAGCGTTGTAGCCAAAGTTACCTTCACCTGCTTTCACTGCGTTAATTACAACTGATGGTTCATCACCAGCATTTGAAACGATTTGACGAAGTGGAGCTTCGATTGCACGACGCAAAATATTAATACCTGCTGTTTGATCTTCGTTAGCGCCTTTTAGACCTTCTAACACATTAACAGCACGTACTAGAGCAACACCACCACCAGCAACAACACCTTCTTCAACTGCAGCACGAGTTGCGTGAAGTGCGTCGTCTACGCGGTCTTTCTTCTCTTTCATTTCAACTTCAGTTGCAGCACCGATTTTAATCACTGCAACACCGCCTGCTAATTTAGCAACACGTTCTTGAAGTTTTTCTTTGTCATATTCAGACGTAGACTCTTCGATCTGCGCACGGATTTGTTGAACACGTTCAGCGATTTGTTCAGCATTACCGGCACCATCAACAATCACTGTGTTTTCTTTAGACACTGTGATTTTATGAGCAGTACCTAAATCTTGAAGAGAAGCTTGTTCTAAAGACATGCCTACTTCTTCAGAGATTACAGTTGCGCCAGTCAAGATTGCGATATCTTGAAGCATCGCTTTACGACGATCACCAAAACCAGGTGCTTTAACTGCACATACTTTGATAATACCGCGCATGTTGTTGACAACAAGAGTTGCAAGCGCTTCGCCTTCAACATCTTCCGCGATGATAAGAAGAGGTTTACCAGTTTTAGCAACTGCTTCTAAAACAGAAATCAATTCACGGATGTTGCTGATTTTTTTATCAACAAGAAGAATGAATGGATTTTCAAGTTCAGCAGTTAAAGTATCTTGTTTGTTTGCGAAGTATGGAGAGATATAACCACGGTCGAACTGCATACCTTCTACAACATCTAATGCATCTTCGAAGCCAGAACCTTCTTCTACAGTGATAACGCCTTCTTTACCTACTTTTTCCATCGCTTGGGCGATAAGCTTACCAACAGTAGTATCAGAGTTTGCAGAGATCGAACCGACTTGTTCAATTGCTTTGAAATCATCAGCAGGCTTTGCATTTGCACGGATGTTCTCAACAACAGTTTTAACTGCAATATCAATACCGCGTTTTAAGTCCATTGGGTTCATACCAGCAGTTACTGATTTGATCCCTTCATTTAAGATTGCTTGAGCAAGTACAGTTGCAGTCGTTGTACCATCACCCGCGATGTCATTTGTTTTTGAAGAAACTTCACGAACAAGTTGAGCACCCATGTTTTCAAACTTGTCTTTTAAAGAAATTTCTTTAGCAACAGTTACACCATCTTTAGTGATGTGAGGTGCACCGAAAGAACGATCGATTACAACGTTACGACCTTTAGGACCTAAAGTGACTTTAACCGCATCTGCAAGTACGTTTACACCTGCAATCATTTTTGAGCGAGCTGAATCACCAAATTTTACGTCTTTAGCTGACATGTTAAACTCCGAATCTTTAAATACTTTATCTGATAATAAATGTGAGTTATGTGTCGATTAGCCTTCAAGCACAGCTAAGATATCTGACTCTTTCATAATCAAGAGTTCTTCACCGTTTACTTTTACAGTTGTACCTGCATAAGTACCGAATAATACTTTGTCTCCAACTTTAACATCCAAAGCACGCACACCATTGTCAGTGATTTGACCATTACCTACTGCGATCACTTCACCTTGAGAAGGTTTTTCAGCAGCAGAACCTGGAAGTAAAATACCACCAGCAGTCTTGGTTTCTTCTTCTACGCGACGAATCACAACACGATCATGTAACGGACGAATGTTGCTCATAGTTAACTCCATCAGACTTAGTCTTTTTTGATTAATTTGCATTGCTAATCAGTAGCAATGAACAAAAAATTTGATATGCCACATTTGTGGGGTTAAAAAAAAAGGCTTCAAGGGTAAAAATAAAAAAATTTATACTTTTTTGATGATTTTTTAATCCAACAAAAAAATGATTGACTCATAAATCGACACTATTTGATTTTAAAAATTTTTTTTCATTTTCATCAAACCAATAATGTTCGATTTTGCCATTTGCTGAAATTATATTAAAACTGTTAGACAAGCCAAAACGCAATCGATTAGAAATAGCTGTTCCAGCATGAATGTCATAAATTGAATGATCAAATGCCAAATTAAACACCTGATTCAAATCATGGATAGCGACTTTATGCAAATGTCCATGTAACAGTCCCCAAAGTCCTGTCTTACCCCATTGTTCAAGCGCTATCTTCGCCAGTACAGGACAATCTTTATCCCCATGATCATGAGGAAATGTATAAAAAGGTTGATGAAACACAACGAGCTTAGTTTTATTATTCGGAGCATTTCTTAGCTTTTCAGCTACTTCATGTATTTGTTCTAGTGATACATGACCGCGTGTATGATAGCGGCGACGTATGCTATTCACCCCAACAATATAGAAATTCGATGTTTCTAGTGTCGTTTCTAATCGACCAAAAAATGCCTGATAACGAACAAATGGTGAAAAAAAGCGATTCCATACGTGAAACAAGGGAATATCATGGTTACCTGGAACAACCAAATAAGGCAAATCTAAGGAATCGAGAAATTGTCGACAATCAAAAAACTGTTTCAATCTCGCTCTTTGCGTCAAATCTCCACTGACAATCACAGCTTCTGGGCGGTGTAATTCACAAAAATCACGAATTGCCTGAATACAAACTTCACGCTCAGTTCCAAAATGTAAGTCAGACAGGTGTAATAACATGGGGAACCATCACTTTTAATGCTGATTTTTTTACTGCGAAATTTAAAGGAGTTTCCAACTCGACAATTTCACCATCGAGTGCAACCGTTAATTTTTTCTTTTTAGATTCAACCTGAATATGTTCTGCGCAAAATGAATAAACATCAGATGCTTGATCAATTTTTCCTTGAACAAACTGAAATAACATTCTTAATAAACTCAATCGATCATTTTTAGCCACCAAAACACCAGCCAGTTTTCCATTTGCAGCACATTCTGCAATTCTTAATTTCATATCACAGAGCTGCAATTGATTATTTCCAAAAAAAATCAAAGGTGTTTTAACTGGATATTTTTTTTCATCAATACTAATCGATAATTTCAAAGATTGATGCTCACGCAATAAAACATCTAAAGCGGATGTATAAGCATGTAAGGGGAAGCGACCAAAAAGTCGATTGAATGTTTCTCTTTTTTTTATAAACAATGGGTATAAACCTAAACTTGCATTATTTAAATAGATCTGATCATTTAAAGTTGCAATATGCACTTCTCGATAAGTACCTGTCGCAATCACCTCGGCAGCTTTAAAAATATCAATTGGAATTTCTAAAACACGAGCAACATAATTAAATGTTCCTAAAGGAATAATTCCCATAGGAATATCAGTGTGCATTAATTTTTTTGCAACAGCATTCAGAGTACCATCTCCCCCAGCAGCCACAATAACACCAGTTTTTTCTGATTGCTGATGTCTTAGTAATACTGTTTCCATCATCGCATCAAAATCATTTCTCGCATTTAGCTCAAATACCTGAATCTCAAAACCATATCGAGTCCAAAATGTCATCAAACGCTCGTAGACTTCATCTTGTTGAGCTGCATGAAATCCAGACTTTTGATTATAAATAATAGATAAGGGCTGTAACTCTTGATTCATATACTGCAGCCTTGACGACGATATCCAATATATTTGTTTATAAAAACAACAATTAAAAGCTAGTTTATGTAAAATTCGGATGATGATTATTCAATTTATCAATAATAATTCTCAAGAAAAGTTAAAAATCATAAACCATTGTTTTTAATAAGTATTTATAATAAAAATAACACACATAAAAAAATCACATGCGAACAAAAACCATAACCAAAAACATCAAAAACAATAACTTATGAAAAAATATACATTCTTTCACTAATCGGGAATATGATCCGATAGTCTTATTTTTTTTACGATTTTGTGCTTTAATACAGCCACTTTTTTTACTTCATCTATTTTCATTGTCACCCAATGAATAGAACTGTACGTCGTACACACTTTAAAAAGGCATCACCATGACCCAAGTGAACGCACCAGAATTCGTTCGTCACCCTAAGCTTATTGCATGGGTGGAAGAAATTGCAAAACTAACCAAACCAGCAAAAATCGAATGGTGTGACGGAAGCGAAGAAGAATATCAACGTCTGATCGACTTGATGATCGCTAACGGCACCATGCAAAAACTTAACCAAGAAAAACATCCTGGTTCTTACCTTGCAAATTCTGACCCTTCTGACGTTGCTCGTGTTGAAGATCGCACTTATATCTGCTCTCAAAACCAAGAAGATGCTGGTGCAACGAATAACTGGGTTGCTCCTGCAGAAATGCGCGAAAAGTTAAATGGTTTATTTGATGGCTCAATGGAAGGCCGTACCATGTATGTGGTTCCTTTCTCTATGGGTCCATTAGGTAGCCACATTGCACATATCGGTATCGAATTAACAGATTCACCTTACGTTGCTGTTAGCATGACTAAAATGGCGCGTATGGGTAAAGCAGTTTATGACGTGTTAGGTACAGATGGTGAATTCATCCCATGTGTACACACAGTAGCTGCTCCACTTAAAGAAGGTCAAAAAGATGTTGCTTGGCCTTGTAACAGTGAAAAATATATCGTGCATTACCCAGAAACTCGTGAAATCTGGTCTTACGGTTCTGGTTATGGTGGTAACGCTTTACTTGGTAAAAAATGCTTAGCTTTACGTATTGCATCTGCAATGGGTCGTGAACAAGGCTGGTTAGCTGAGCATATGCTTATTTTGGGCGTAACAAACCCACAAGGTGAAAAACACTACATCGCAGCGGCATTCCCTTCTGCTTGTGGTAAAACTAACTTTGCAATGTTGATTCCACCAGCGGGTTATGAAGGTTGGAAGATTGAGACTGTAGGTGACGATATCGCTTGGATCAAACCAGGTGAAGATGGTCGTTTATATGCAATCAACCCAGAAGCTGGTTTCTTCGGTGTTGCGCCTGGTACAAACACCAAAACCAACCCGAACTGTATGGCGACATTAACTAAAGATGTTATCTATACCAATGTTGCTGTTACTGAAGACGGTGAAGTTTGGTGGGAAGGTCTTTCTAAAGAAGTTCCAGCAAACCTTACCAACTGGAAAGGTCAGCCACACGTTGCAGGTGAAAAAGCGGCTCATCCGAATGCACGTTTCACTGTTGCTGCGGGTCAATGCCCTTCTATCGACGCTGACTGGGAAAATCCAGCAGGTGTACCGATCTCTGCATTCATTTTCGGCGGTCGTCGCGCAGACACAGTACCTTTAGTTTCTGAAGCATTTGACTGGGTTGATGGCGTGTATAAAGCTGCAACTATGGGCTCAGAAACAACTGCTGCTGCTGTTGGTCAACAAGGTATTGTTCGTCGTGATCCATTTGCGATGCTTCCTTTCGCAGGTTATAACATGGCTGATTACTTCGGTCACTGGTTACAACTTGGTCAAGAAGTGGGTGCTAAAGCAGAAGCTGCAGGTAACAAATTACCAAAAATCTTCAACGTAAACTGGTTCCGTCGTGATGCTGAAGGCAACTTCGTATGGCCTGGTTTCGGTCAAAACATGCGTGTTCTTGAGTGGATCATTGATCGTTGTGAAGGTCGTGCTGAAGCAACTGAAACTCCTATTGGTTACGTTCCAACTTATGAACAATTGAACTGGACAGGTATCGACTTCTCTAAAGAGCAATTCGAAACTGTTACAGCACAAGACAAAGACCAATGGATCAAAGAGCTTGAAAGCCACACTGAGTTATTTACTAAACTTGGTGATCGTTTACCACAAGCACTTAAAGATCGTCAAAATGAATTATTAGCAGCTGTTAAATCTGCTTAATTACCTTAGCCCGCTCCCTTTAATAAAGTGGGATCAAGGGATAATAAAAAAGATCGCTTCAGCGATCTTTTTTATATTAGTCTATTTAAGCGGCTACAATATGATTCGGCTTATTTGATAAATAGGCATCTAAGCGATCAATTTCATTTTGCGCAAAAACCAATCCTAATTTAGAACGTCTCCAAAGAATATCTTCGCTAGTTGTTACCCATTCAAATCGACATAAGTAATCCACTTCTTTAGCAAATAATCCATGTCCAAAACTCAGTCCAAGCTGATCAATTGAAACAGCCTCGCCCAAGATATTCCAAATACGCGAACCATAAGAAGTCGCCCAACGTTTTGCTAAGCTCTCAGAAACATCTGTAATTTGTGCACGAATCTCATTCACTAATTGTTCAGCAGATGCCATATTTTCGCCACCAGGTAAAGCCTCAGTTGCAGTCCAACTCCCCTTCATTTCAGGGAAGAATGCTTTTAACTGCTGCATAGCCGACTCAGCCAATTTCCGATAAGTCGTTAACTTTCCACCAAAAACAGAAAGTAATGGTGCCTGATCATGAGTTTCTTGAGATAAAGCTAAGGTATAGTCTCGTGTAATGGCTGAAGGATTATCGGACTCATCATCACATAATGGTCTAACCCCAGCAAATGTCCAAATAATATCAGCTTGAGTAAGCTGTTTTTTGAAATGTGCATTACTCACTTCAAGCAAATAATCTGTTTCTGCTTGCGTAATTTGTACTTTTGATGGATCACCCTGATATTCACGATCAGTCGTACCAATCATTGTATATTGTTCTAAATACGGAATCGCAAACACAATACGGCGGTCATCATTTTGCATAATAAATGCTTTGTCACCTTCATACAGTTTCGGCACAACAATATGACTACCTTGAATCAAACGAATGCCATAAGGTGATTTGAGCTCTAAATCTTGTTTGATGAATTGTGCAACCCAAGGACCTGCAGCATTAACTAAAGCTTTAGCTTTAATTTTAAATGAACCTTGTGCATTTTCTAGTTCTACAACCCAATAACCCTCTACACGTTGAGCTGATAAACAACGTGTGCGAGTAACAACATCAGCGCCTTTTTCACGTGCATGCATAGCATTTAACACAACCAGACGTGAATCATCAACCGCACAATCAGAATATTCAAAACCGCGAGTAATTGCTGAATTTAGTGGGCTATCATCTTTAAAATAGACATTATTTGATCCCAATAATTTCTCACGTTTACCTAAATGGTCGTAAAAAAATAGGCCTGTTCGAATCAGCCATGCTGGACGTAAATGTGGGCGATGCGGCATGATAAATCGCATTGGACGAATGATATGCGGCGCTTTAGCCAATAACACTTCACGCTCAGCCAATGCTTCACGGACGAGACGGAATTCTTTATGTTCGAGGTAGCGCAATCCACCATGAATGAGCTTGCTACTTGCAGATGATGTATGACTTGCTAAATCATCTTTTTCGCATAAGAACACAGACAAACCACGTCCTGCTGCATCTGCAGCGATACCTACACCATTGATACCACCACCAATCACAGCGATATCATAAATTTTGTCTTTTAACAGAGGAGAAGTTTGCATATGTCACCGCAAATTTTCATTATTGTTCAATAATGAAAATTTAAACACATCAAATGAAAATAAACAATAAAAAATAGACATAAAAATGCCAATCAGCAGTCATTTAAAGATAAATGGTAAATTTATAAATCACAGGAAAAATGCTGAAGTATTAAACAAAAAAGATTTTTTGAAAGTTTTTAGACTAAATAATAGAAATATTGAGCTAAATCAATTAGCTCAAATAGTACATCGCAATGTTCGAAAATGAATACTTATTTTGCGACAATCAAACCAACATCCAATTCACGGATTGTCTTCATGTATTCTTCATTAGGCTGCTGATCTGTAAATATACAATCAACTTGTTTGAGTGATCCCAATCGGATCATGGCATTACGACCAAATTTACTACTGTCGGCTGCTAAAAACACTTGCCTAGCACTAGATAAAATTTCTTGAGAAACACACACTTCTTGAAAATCAAAATCAAGAAGCGTTCCATCTTCTTCAATACCACTAATACCAATCAACGCATAATCAGCTTTAAATTGTTTAAAAAAATCAGCCGTAGCTTGACCAATAACCCCACCATCAGGACGAACACGACCACTCGCAATTAAGACCTCAAAGTCTTCCTTATTACTCAAAATCTTAGCCACATTAAGATTATTAGTAATGATTTTTAAACCAGTATGATTTAAAAGTGCATGAGCGATTGCTTCAGTTGTTGTACCAATATTAATAAATAAAGATGCATGGTCTGGAACAGCCGCTGCTACAGCAGCCGCAATCGTTCTTTTTTCTTCAAGCATGTAGCCAACACGAGTCGTATATTCCGTGTTTTCCACCGTTGAATCATGTGCCGCTCCGCCATGATAGCGACGCAGCAAACCTTCATCAGCAAGCTGGTTGATATCACGACGAATCGTTTGAGGTGTTACATCAAAATATTGAGCAAGCTCTTCAATACTTATATAGCCACGTTCTCTCACTAATTCGAGGGTTTTTTGTTGGCGTAGTATCAAGCTCATGCTCATATATCCTGTGTTGTTGTATATCTTCGGCGGCTATTTTACCCTAATCTTCTGCCCAATCACGAGTACGTCCAACAGCTTTTAACCACCCTTTATAGAGTTTTTCGGTTTCGTCGCGGGTACATTCAGGAGTAAAACTACGCTCAATCGTCATTCTACTCTTTAATTCATTCAAATCAGACCAAAACCCGACCGCTAAACCAGCTAAAAACGCAGCGCCCATACCTGTAGTTTCTTTCATTGCAGGTCGTTCAACTGAAGTGCCTAAAATATCAGCTTGGAATTGCATCAAGAAATTGTTTGCAGTTACGCCACCATCAACGCGTAATGTGCGTAATTTCTCACCCGAATCTTGTTGCATTGCATCTAAAACATCACGTGTTTGATATGCAATCGATTCTAAAGTTGCTCGAATAATATGCTCAATACTCACACCGCGTGTAATACCCAAAATCGCACCGCGTGCTGTAGGGTCCCAATATGGCGCACCTAAACCTGTAAACGCAGGTACAACATAGACCCCATTACTGTCTTTTACTTTCGTTGCGTAGTATTCAGAATCATGTGAGTCATTAATCGCTTTTAATTCATCACGCAACCATTGCACACATGAACCACCATTAAACACAGCACCTTCCAATGCATAATTCACTTCACCTTTTGCACCACATGCAATTGTTGTAAGTAAACCATGTTCAGACTGAACAATTCGCTTGCCCGTGTTCATTAAAAGGAAGCAACCCGTACCATAAGTGTTTTTAGCTTGTCCAACTTCTACGCACATTTGTCCGAACAATGCGGCTTGCTGATCTCCAGCAATACCTGCAATTGGAATTCCAACTTCTTGCCCACTAATTGTATGTGTATATCCGTACACTTCCGAAGAACTACGTACCTCAGGCAACATTGCTTTCGGAATATTTAAAGCTTCGAGTAACTTATCATCCCATTCCAAAGTTTCAATGTTGAAAAGCATAGTGCGAGAAGCATTAGTATAATCAGTTACATGTGCTTGCCCATTGGTAAGTTTCCAAATCAACCATGTATCAATCGTACCGAAAAGAAGCTCACCACGCTCCGCACGCTCACGACTACCTTCTACTCGATCTAGGATCCACTTAATTTTTGTTGCAGAAAAATAAGGATCAATTACAAGCCCTGTGACTTTACGAATATAGTCTTGCCAACCATCCTGACGAAGCTGATTACAAATTTCATTGCTTTGACGGCTTTGCCAAACAATCGCATTGTAGATAGGTTTACCTGTTTTTTTATCCCAAATTACAGTAGTTTCGCGTTGGTTGGTGATCCCAATCGCTGCGATTTGATCACTTGAAATACTTGCCTGTGCAAGTGCCTCAACCCAGACTGCACTTTGTGTTGCCCAGATCTCCATCGGATCATGCTCTACCCAACCTGGTTGTGGGTAGATTTGAGTAAACTCACGTTGAGCGATCGTGATTACATTTGCATCGTGATCCAAAACGATCGCACGTGAACTCGTGGTACCTTGGTCAAATGCAACCACATATTTTTTTTGACTATCTGTAGAGATCATGACATACCTATCCAGACTTGCCTTATTTATTTGAGCAACAAATTAAATGCCCGTTAAAAAACGGGCTTCGATACTGCAATAAAGCAATGACTTCTGTATTAAATAAAAAAACTTGGCAGATTATATGCAAAATTGTTCGAAAACGAAAATTCTTTCTTTAACTTTGAACCCATATGCGATGAATAGCTTAGGTTTTAAAGAATCCTAACAACTTAAAGCTGATTTTATGCGATACTTAAAAACAGAAATAACAGGACCATTGATATGAAAAAAACTAATTTATTCGTTATTGTAAGCGGTAGTCTTTTCATTGCAGCATGTCAAACTAGTCCGCATCAATATAATGGCGTGACTGGCTATCAAATTGAAAATAAAACAGCAACATCAGCGACTCTAGCATACACCTTAGCAGCACATAGCAATCGTGATGTTGACGAGAGCAAATTACAACATGCTTGTAAACAAGTTTTAGGTGCTGATAAAAATTATAAAATCTCAGTGCTGAGTGTGAATGAAATCATGAACCCAACTCAACAAGAACAATATGGTGTTAAGCTTGGCAATAGCCGTACCACTTTTGGTCTTACAAATTCGCCAGATCTGAACAATAGTGAAGGTTATGCGACTCGTCAGGCTTTAGAAGCTCGACCTTCTACCCTTAAAGTCGTTCGCTATCACTGCAACTAATTCATAAAAGACATAAAACGTATCTGAATCAATTTCAGATACGTTTCATCAATCGTTATACTTTTAGCACATCGTGAATTGACTGATCTTTATCAAAAACAGATTTAGAGAAAGGACACAAAGGAATAACTTTAATCTCTCGTTCACGTGCAAATGCAACCAAAGCATCCAACAATTGACGACCAATTCCTTGTCCACGAAATTGATCTTCGACATCTGTATGATCAATGATTAACATTGAATCACCTGCCCACGTGTAAGCCATCTCACCAGCTTTTACATCAGCATCAAAAATCTCAAAAGTTCCGTGTTTAGTGTCATCTGATTGTTTAATATTCACTATTTAAGCCTCATTTTGATTGTATTGCGATCAAGCACGAAAGCATTTATATGAATTAACTTTCAATACTTGAATCGCTGAGACTTGTTTTATCATCCACACAAAATAATCTCTGTTGCTATTTGATAAACAGAGAACACAACAAAGTACCCTATCCTGATTTAGAGCCTATTGAGGATGTGTACGATAAAAACTTACATTCCGAAATTCTTTGGCTTCATCTAAATCGGGCCAAGTCGTTGCACTTCTTTCATCTATTTTCAAATATTGCGGATGGCTAAAATTTTTCACACGACTATCCGCCACCCATACTTCAGGTGCGAACTTCAAAAACTCATCTAAAAAGAAACGATTACACTGATCATAAAGTACATCAGCGGCAAGTAAGACATCGACCTGTTCAGATTTGTATAAATCATCTAAATATTCAAGTTCTACATTATTGAGTAATGCATTTTCACGACATGACTCCAAGCTTACTTGGTCAATATCACAGCAAATAACACGTTTTGCACCAGCCATTTTTGCTGCTATTGCAACCACACCTGAGCCTGCACCAAAATCCAATACCACCTTATCTTTTACATGATGTGGTTCAGCGAGTAGCCATTGCGCCATCGCCAACCCTGAAGCCCAGCAAAAAATCCAATAAGGGGTTTCATTCCAAATACGACGAATCACCTCATCATCTAAACGATCAGTTGGAAATACAGGAGGAATTAGCCACAGTGAAATTGGGGTTTCAGGTAACTGCTGAGCCAATAAATCAGTATTTGGAATAACTTCATGTAAGGCTTTAAGCAATTGATCAGGTGCTTTCGCAAATTGAAATGTACAGCTCATATTTCTTAAATTCTTGAAAAAAGCCCCTCTATTTAGAAGGGCTTAAAGTGGATATTTAACCTAAAGCTTTTTCAGCAGCTTCAACTGTTTGACGAATCAAGGTCGTGATCGTCATAGGTCCTACACCACCTGGGACTGGTGTATAAGCTGATGCAACATCTTCAATACCCACTAATTGGATATCACCCACACCACCGCCATCACGTGGATGGAAACCAGCATCAACGACAACAGCACCTTGTTTGATCCAATCATTCTGAATTAATTCAGCCTTACCTACTGCACCCACAATAATATCGGCTTGCTTCACTAACTCAGGAAGGTTTTGAGTACGTGAATGACAAATCGTCACGGTAGCATTGGCTTGTAATAGCATCATTGCCATTGGTTTACCTAAAATTGCTGAACGACCAACAACAACGGCATGCTTACCTGCAATTTCAATCTTGTTTTCTTTTAAAATCGTCATGATACCCGCTGGAGTTGCTGAACCATACGCGGCTTCGCCCATTGACATACGACCAAAACCAAGACAAGTCACACCATCCACATCTTTTTCGAGTGAAATCGCATCGAAACATGCTCTTTCATCAATTTGTTCAGGTACTGGATGTTGAAGCAAAATACCGTGCACATCAGGATTTGCATTTAATTTTTCAATTTCAGCAAGTAATTGTTCAGTTGTCGTTTCTTTTGGCAGTTCAACCTTTAGAGAATCCATGCCTACACGGCGGCAAGCATTTCCTTTCATACGCACATAAGTTGCAGATGCACCATCATCACCAACTAAAATTGTTGCCAAAATTGGGGTACGACCCGATTTTGCTTTTAATGCTTCTACACGTACCAACAAATCAGCTTCGATTTGTGTTGCCAATGCACGACCGTCTAAAACCAATGCCACAGCGCATCTCCAAAGTGGGTATGAATCAATAATGCAAATAATACATGATAATTTAGCCAATATTCTTTTAGATGTTGTTTTTATGTGCATATTCACCGCAAACACTATTGTTTTTTTTCTAAAGATTGCTAATATGTGCATCACCAAGAGATGGCGGGGTGGCAGAGTGGTCATGCAGCGGACTGCAACTCCGTGTACGCCGGTTCGATTCCGACCTCCGCCTCCATTGGTAAAGCCCGAGTGGTGAAATCGGTAGACACAGGGGATTTAAAATCCCCCGCCCACAAAGCGTGCCAGTTCGAGTCTGGCCTCGGGCACCATCCTTCAACTACTGAAGTTTGGTGCAGTAAAAATCCAGCGTAAGCTGGTTTTTTTATGTCTAAAATTTGATGTTTTATAAAAAGCCAAGCTTTGCATACTTGGCTTTTTTGATTTCAAAAATTATGCAACTTGCTGAGCTGTCTGAATGGGCAATAAATTGACATCTAAATTAAGTTGGTGCTGACGACTTTCATCAACGGAATAGTTTGTCTGCTTAATAGAATCAACAAAAATCCACTTCGACTGTACCTGTAACTGATCAAATTCAACCACCAAATAACCACGTTGATTCAAATTACAATAATTCAATTCATCAATTAATGTCTTGAATGCAAATTCAAATTGTTGCAATTGTGCCAAAGGAATGTTGAGGTATTTTTCCAATCCTGGTGAAGATACTGAGCTGGTAGCTAACTCTACTCCAACGAATACCCCATCTTTACTGTATAAATTTGAAGACCAAGCATTGTGTGTATCACCCGCCAAGACCACGATTTTCTTTTTCAACTGCGCTAATGTGCCATACAAAATCTCGCGTTCAGTGAAATAACCATCCCAAGCGTCTAAATTATACGGTGCAGTCGTAAGTACACGCGCTTTCTCTTGTTGAGTAAGTGTTGGATCATTATTTTGTAGTCGAACTTTTAGCGTTACCAGTTCAGTAATTTGCGTATTCATTTTTGTGAGTGTTTCAGCTGTTGGATTGCCTGAAGTTATTTCAGCCAAAGAAAGTAACAACTCAGCAGGAATAAACATTTTAGACATTAAAATTTGCTGTCCCAAAACATTCCAAGTTGCATTTGATTGCTGTAATTTGCCTAATAACCAATCACGTTGTTCAAACCCCATCAAAGTACGCGTTGGACTAGTAAGATCAGCTTGAAACTTTGCAACGTCTATGCCTGTCGCAGTTAAATAATTTGCATAATCTAATTGTTGATCTCGAGCAATAATACGGGTGTCCAACATAGTCAATTGAACAAGATTACCAAAATCGAATTGGCGATAAATCTTTACATGCTGATCATCTACAGGACGAATTGGCATCCATTCGAAATATGCCTGTAAGGCAGCCAACTTACGCTCAAGGAACGAACCTTCATTTTCTTGATGATTTTCAGCACCATTTTTCCAAGTATCATTCGTCAACTCATGGTCATCCCAAATCACGATAAATGGATGGCGTTGATGTGCAGCTTGTAAGTCCTGATCTTTTCGATATAGTGCATATCGCTTTCGGTAATCATCTAATTTAATAATTTCTTTATTGTTATCTGCCGCTAAAGTACGACCAAGTTTTGCAGCATCTTCAGTGGCATATCCATCAGCACCATACTCATAAATATAGTCACCTAAATGAATCACCACATCTACATTTTGCTTTGCAATTTCACGATATACATAAAAATATCCCGCTGGATAATTTGAGCATGAACATACTGCAAAACTAACTTTAGATGTGCTTACGGGTAACGTTTTAGTCTGCCCTATTGGAGAAATCTTATTTCCAAAAATAAATCGATAATAATAACTTGTATCAGCCCGAAGTCCCGTTGCATCCACTTTCACCGTAAAATCTTGTGATGCTGATGTAGCCACTTTGTCTGTTTTAATGATTTGTTTAAACTGTTGATCTAATGCAAGCTCCCATGTCACTTGTAAACGTGCACTGGTTTCATTTGGTGTTAAACGCGTCCATAAAATAACGCGATCTTGCAACGGATCACCACTCGCAACACCATGTTCAAAACTCACCTTTAAACTAGAAGTTTCATTATCTGAACTATCATTACAACCTGTCATTCCCACTGTGAGTGATAATGCACCCAAACCGAATAAACTTTTTTGAATGAGTTCCCGTCGTGAAATATTTACAGTCATTTAAGTACTACCTTATTTTTATCACCTTAAATGCTTAAACCTAATCAGCTAATATGAACAAATGATCTCAATTTTGTGAAAGAACTATGAAAAATACATAGCACATGATTATTTTTTATAGGTTAAAAACATGTTTTGACTGAAAATAAAGCAAATAGTTGATTTTACTCTTGCCAAGATTTAAAGCCTCCACTATTATTGCGCACATGCCCGAGTGGTGAAATCGGTAGACACAGGGGATTTAAAATCCCCCGCCCACAAAGCGTGCCAGTTCGAGTCTGGCCTCGGGCACCATCCTTCAACTACTGAAGTTTGGTGCAGTAAAAAAATCCAGCGTAAGCTGGTTTTTTTATGCCTGAAATTTATAAAATACAAAAAATACCTCAATCGAAACTAAGGTATCTAATAAATCTATTAGAATTGAAGGTTATTCCACTCGGATGATTTTACCATTCTCATCGTGGTGAACGATTGTGATCTTTTGCTGACGACCAGAAGATATTTCTTGTTCTGATAGTTCAAAATAGCGAGCATAATCCGTGATTCGCTTTTCAACAGTTTGCCTTTCACTCACTGATTTTGAAGGCAATAAACCCCATAACATGAGTATGACAGCACAAAAAATTAATGCGATTACACCATGTTCAATACCATTACTAAATCCTGACATTAAACGCTGTGCTAGATGGGTTTTCTGAATTTCAATCAATACCCAAACTAAAACGAATGGACGCCATAATAATAACCAGCCTGCCCACATCATCGCTGTTGTTGTGGTCGAAAAATAGCGTTTATGCCATGGGAGTTGGCGACGTAAATCAATAATCAAGCTATTTACTTTCATTTCACTATACTCTGTAAGATTAGACTTACAAATTAACGAATACCACGATCAGGACTAATCCAACGTGCACGTTTTTCCTGTCCACGAAGCAGTACTTTTGGAAAGGCGACGATTGTAGCAGTTATCGTAATTAACCAAAATACAAAGGGATACCAAATCATCCAGTAGTAATTTTTACCCAAGTTTGGTTCATAACGACTATCCATCCATTTGCTTAAAGCAAACTGAATTAAACAGGTTGCCCCTAATAAAATCCCACTTCCGTAAGGCAAAAATGGCGAACTTACAATAGCGAGACTTGGGAGTGTAATAACAAAATGTAATAGCCATATGACAGCCATAATTAGCATCAAATATGACCATACCAAGGTTAAGCATAATTCAAGCATTAATGGCCATAAGAAGTTAAGTTTGGGTTTCAAGAAAACGTCCAAATTCTTGATTAAGACCTGTGCTCCGCCCATCGCCCACCGTAAACGCTGCTTCCACAAACCATTAAAAGTTTCTGGCATCAAAATCCACACCAAGGCATTCGGTTCAAAACGTACATCCCAGCCTGCTCTTTGAAGCTTCCAAGTAATATCAATATCTTCAGTTAACATATTTGGAGACCAATAATCGACTTGATGTACGGCACTTTTACGAAATGCCGTAATCACCCCCGATACCGTAAATAATCGACCAAACGTGCGCTGTGCTCTTTTAATCATTCCAACGATAGATGAGAATTCACCCACTTGAATTCGACCAAGCAAGGTTGATCGTGTTCTTATACGTGGATTTCCTGTGACCGCTGCAACCGTTTCATCCTCTAGAAAATGTCGCATCATCCATTTAGCTGCATGAGGATCAAGTAAAGCATCACCATCAATGCCAATCAAAAACTCAGCATCAGTCATCAAGCTACCCGCCTGCAATCCCATTGCCTTGCCTTGATTTTGAGCTAAATGTACAACACGCAATTTTTCAGATTGACTTGCGAGACGATCAAGTACTTGTCCCGTATTGTCTGAACTACCATCATTGATCGCAATCACTTCAAAATTCGGATAATCCAGCTGTAAAGCATGGCTAATGGTTTCTTCAGCGTTATCACCTTCATTAAAACAAGGAATAAGTACTGCAACTTTTGGGTAAAGCTCTAAACTTTTTGGCTGTTGATAAGGTGGGTCTTGGCGTTCTTTCCAATAAAATAGAATTGCCCCCATCATCCATAAATAAGACATGAATAACGGATAATAGAATACGAACTTAATGGCATATGACCATAAGGCTGCAATTTCAGTCATTTCACATACTCAATTAAGGCACTAGTTGCGATGATTTCTGTGCAAAAGCATCATGCATTTGCTTTACATCAGGGTGATCTTTAATCGGATCATCTGGATAGTAAGCAATGTGCATTGCACCCTGTTGATATAATGATTTGATTGTCGCAGCCATCTCTTCAGATGGTATTTTTTGATCATTTCGCCAGTTCACGGCTTGTAATTCCATCACTGACTTTTTAATACCATTTGGATATTTTTTAAGACGGTTTAAAATGTTGCTATAGAACTGTTCAGGCTGATCTACCTTTTCCATATATGGCATTGCCATAATTGCGGTGAAATCATAACGATTTAAAGATTGTTCTAGCGATTGTGCATACCAGTTTTCTGCATAAGCATTTAATGCAACTTGAGCATATAGATTCCGTGCAGTCATTAAATAAGGTTGGTATTGTCGCACTTCATTTGCTAATTCCATTGCAAAATCATCAAGATATTGAGTTTTGTATGCAGTCCACTTCTGCAGATCAGCATCATTATTCCGAATTTTAGCTAAGTCGGTTGTTAAGCCTTGTTGCGCATAAGCAGCCAAAGCCTGAGGACTAGCATCTTCATAATCAGATAAAGTCACATCGTCATGAAATAGCAGACCATCAAATGGTGTGGATTTCGCTAAATCTTGGTAAATTTCTTTGATCGTTTGTCGAGTTTTTGGCGAGAATGGGCTCAGACGTATATAGCCCATGTTTAAATGTTCACCTGCTTTGGCCTGCTCTGTTTGAACCAGCTCATTTGCAACAGGATTAGTCTTTGGTAGTTCCCAAGCCAACATTGGCATCCATGCATAAAGTCGTTGCACTGAGGTACGCGTTTGAATTTGCCAAGCTACACGATTAAATAGATCAGCCCGCATTGGTATATGACGATTTGGAAAATACACCATATCTGCTGAACCATTGGCATCAGGATCAGAGAACGCTTGCAAATAAACTGTATTCACGCCCATACCATTAATACGATCAAGCAAATGGCTTAAGTTGCGTTCTTCTTGTTGAGGGTCGGGATCATAAATGTAATCAAGATCGACATGCATAATTTTTTGCGGTCGATTATTGTCATTTAAATTCAATTCTCTATTTTTAATTTCTTGTGCCAAAGCATTTGTCGACATATTACCTTGTATTAATATACGACTCATATTCTGCAAAGACTGTTTGGCATGATCTGCACCATCATCCAAAGTAATGGTGATTGGCATACCAAGTTGTTTTGCTGTTTGCACAAGCTGCATATTGTATCGACCATATGGCCATACCATAACTCGTGGTGATCGCAATCCATGTGCCTGTAGTAAATCATTGTTCTTTTTTAAATCTTGATAAATACGTTGCTGGTAAGCTGAATCGCTTTCATAACTTTGATTTTTGGGATCATAAATTCGAGAAATTGCAGCAGGTTCTAAATTACCTTGTGGATTTGCATTGACTCCTTCGTGCAGATGATAACTGTGGCTAGCAATTTCCACTAAACCCGAACTCTGCATTTCTTTAAGTTCACTCCAACTTAAGATTTTATTTCTATCAATCGGCTCACCACCGAAATCGACTTTTTCAAGATTGGATGGCTCTAACCAAGAACCCACCACTGCAAGTAAGACTGGAATTTTATTTTTACGAATAATTGGATAAGCATTTTGGTAGAAAGACTGATAACCATCATCTACTGTTAATAAAACAGGTTTTTGGGGTAATCTATACTTGCCTTGATGAGCCTTAATAAGTTGATCTACATTAATAAAATGGTAACCATTTTTCTTTAACCATTGGATATGCTCACTAAATTGCTGCGTTGTTACCGCATAGCTTGGTATCAGGGCATCTTTTTCATCGGTAATCTCATGATAACCAATCACCGTCAAGGTAGTAGCATCAATTTTGGGGTTGGCTGCGAAAGTTGCCGCGTTGCATAACATACCAACCACGAGCCCTAAAAAGCATTTTAAAGCTGGCGATCTTGAAGGAGTAGACATGGAGAATATTCTCAATAATAAAGAAAAATCAGTACAGAGATATGCAGAAGGATTTCATCTTATCGACAATTAGATGGCTGACTTTGTCGGGTAATATGAGGATTGTAGTTATAATTTTTTAAACTGAAAATAATCTTAAAAATAAATTGTTATTTTAAACCCACAAAAAAATTTGCCTCGATCATCTTAGATAGTCGAGGCAATCTTTATCAATGTATCCAGACTAGTATTGAATAAGTTGGAAATTTGGATGTTCTGCACGGTCTTGTAAGTAGCAGCGCTCTTTATGATAAAAGTAACGATAAAGACGGTTGACCCAATCACCACGACGGAAAGTTAAAATCTTTTTATTGAATCCATCATAATCAAGAAGAACTACATTACCTTCCTCAGGTGAAAGTAATGTAATTTTATAATTACATTCTGCATGAGGATTAGAAGAACTCAACTCTCGAATTATTTCAACTTTGTTGTCTCCATCCATCCAGTAATGTTTATCCGTCAATGCTTTAGAATTTGCCCAAAAACCATTTTCCGAGCCATCATACGTATCAATCATGAAAAAATTATTTAGCTCTTTTAATAGCTCAGACGCGGTAATATCCAAATAGTCATTCATACCCACCTCTACTCGCTCAATTTTTATCACTTGGTTCACTCAAGTGAAATATTTTTATATTTAGCCAATTACATCAATAAGCTAGTTTGCCTAATGATTATCCAGTTTAATCAATTTTTCCAAAAGGTAAACTTAATTCACATTTTATGAAAAAAGTTTGATTCACAAAACACTGCTCTTTTATCTCAAAGATATACAGAACTGTCTATAGAATCAATAACTTTATACTTAAATCGCCTAAAAAATTAATTAGATAAAATTCATATAAATCAAAAACTTAAATTAATTATCACATATTTATTTGTATTGTTTTTGTACAAAGGACAAAAATCACAATAAAATCATAAATTAAGATTAAATTGTGATTTTTATCAACATATTTTTTTTAATTATTCATCACGTGTTTTGACATCAAATAATTCGATTTCAAATATCAAGTTTGAATGCGCAGGAATTATTTTTCCCATTTTTCTTTCACCATATGCCAAGTGTGACGGAACAATCAGCTTACGCTTTCCACCCACGCGCATTCCCATGATACCTTGATCCCAACCTTTGATTACACGACCTGTGCCAATCACGGTTTCAAAGTAATTTCCACGGTCAATTGAAGAATCGAATTTAGTACCATCTTCTAACCATCCCGTGTAGTGAGTGGTAATAAGCGCACCTTTAACCGCTTCTTTACCTTCACCAATTTTTAAATCAATAATTTCTAATTCAGTTATCATCTCAAATTATCTCCTAATATCGATCAAACCAATTATTGCAATTTTTGCCATTTAATATCGACTTGACCTTTATCGCTCAACAAAGTCCACTCACCATCTAAAATATTCAGTTGTAACTGCATCGTTCTTTCGCACAACTCCTCTAGTTCACTGGTAGTTTTATCATCTAGCTGCCAAACTTCGACATTCGTTAAAGTTTTGATTTTACTATTACGTTTCCACCAATCATCTACTTGCGAACCATATGCAACAACTGCGACTTGCTTGCAACGAGCACTTGCTTTTTTGACTTTATCTTCTGCTGGACAACCTACTTCGATCCACTTTTCCAAAAGCCCTGTTAGATCCTTTTGCCATAAAGCAGGTTCGTCAGTTTCAAACAGATCTTTTGTGAATTCTAAACGCTCGTCAGCGAAACGCGCGTAAGCGAGCACACGAACCATGAGTCGTTCAATTGTTTCAGACGGATGCAGCGCAAGTGTAAGTTGATAATCAGCATAAATATGCTCATCCATATTGGCAATATTCAAATCTGCCTTATATATCGTTGCTTTTAGAGCCATAGAATACATCCTCAAATTTGGCGCTAAGCATACTCTATTTTGAAAAAATAAAGATGCCATTTGACCGTTATGACGATGAATCATTCATCTTTTAGCTGACAATCTAACAACTCTGATTCAAACTTAAACCAGTCATGTGATGCCTGCGTAATAATTTCAATTCGATTATCTAGCCCTGCTTCAGTTGACTTGTAATTAAATTGCTCAGGATTAAAGTTGAAACTTTTCCAACCTTGATCTGTATTAAAAATACCTTTTATACGCACCCAATCCTGTTGTGCACAAAACAAATCTAAAAGCTCATTAAAATTAAACATCCAACGTTTAGGCAATTTCCATCCTGCAACGGTATAGCCTTGTGATGACTCAACATAATGGTACGGTAGTTGTTTCACTGCGCTGACATTTTCATCTAGCGTTTGATGCTGTTGTAATTTTAATAATGGTTGAATTTTACGTAAAACACGTCGCTGTGCTTTATCAATCACTTCGAGTTGGACGTGGCCATGTTCAGCTTCAATCCAATCCTGCACATAAGCCTGAAATTCTTTTTTTAGTTCAAAATAAATCTGTTGATCACTATCCGTCATGCAATCAGCATGTGAAATTACAACAATTTGTGCAGCTTTAAGTTGATCTGTATATAAGTTCTGTCTGACCCAATTTTCATCATGTAATCGACTTCCATCAACAACAATGACCAACGCGCGCATATCTAAACTTCGTTGCCAGTGCAGTTCTGTAAGTTGCTCAAGCAATTGGGCAGGATGCCCTAAACCTGTCGGCTCAATAAACAAACGATCTGGTTGTGTTTCACTTAAGAGTCGTGAAAGTGCAATCTGCATAGGAAGCTGACTACTACAGCATAAACATCCACCTAATAATTCTTTAACTGTATAGCCTTGCTGTTGAGTAATAAGCTGCTGATCCACACCAATTTGCCCAAATTCATTCATTAAAACAGCCCAAGTCTCATGTTCAGGTTTTTGAGTCAATAAATACTGGAGTAATGTGGTTTTACCAGCACCGAGAAAACCAGAAATAATATGAGTGGGTACAGCTTTACGGCTAATGAGTTTCACGACAATCTCAATCTAAGTGTTAAGCCTATTGTATCGAGAAAGAAAACTGAAAATGAAGCAATTTATTAAAAACCACCAGTTGAGACTTAAGTCACATAATTATTATTTTCCAAGACAAAATCACCATATTAAATCAAATAAAGAAATTAAATTAAAAAATATAATCGTTTTATACAATCAACAGATTTTATATAAATCCGAGTTTATGTTTCCCGTTCGTAATTCACCTGTTCTATTTTTAATCAAAAAAACATATTTGCACACATTTTAATGATTCATTTTGGCGTTTTGTTTTACATGTCTGCAACATAACATTAATTATTATTTCACATTGTTAAGCTAGGCGTAAAACATTGTTAAGAATATTGCTGTAAATAATTTTGGCACTTAGCATGAACCCATGTCGAAATCAGGCTCTGCTTGTTCAGTAAACTTGATAGCGGCTTTTAAAAATTGAATTTAAGGATGCCAATTATGAAACTTATTAAGACTTTGTTAGCTACTACGCTTACACTTGCTGCTGCAACAACCTTTGCTGCTACAGCACATGATCAATCACATGCTGCGCATGAAACAGAAGAGAAAGTTGTTGTCTCAACTCAAGAACAGCCAGAAACTCAAGGTCAAGCAACAACTGATGCAACTGCGAGTGAAACACCTGCATCTGCACCTGCTGCTACAAACTAAACTGATCTCAAGGTTCCTCCAGACCTTTAGACCACATTAATAACAATCAAATGTTGTTATTAATGCAAAAGAACGAACCATGCTGCGGTTCGTTCTTTTTTAAATCAGAGAATTAAGCTATTAGCATTGAGAAGATTTTTTGAAAATGCTGCATGATGGTTGTTGCACTTCTTCTAAACGATGAATTTTGCGTAATTCAGCTGCTTCAAAACGACAACGCTTCCAATCTGTATCTAAATTTAATGCTGGAACTGCTTTTGGCTGACGTTGTTCATCTACTGCTACCATCGTGAAGTAGCATGTGTTGGTATGACGAATCGTTCTTTTTTGGATATTTTGAGCTTCCACTCGAATACCAATCTCCATAGATGTACGACCAACATGATTCACACTTGCTAAAAAGGTAACCAGCTCTCCTACATAAATAGGTTCTTTGAAATTGACCTTATCCACAGATAAAGTCACAACATAACTACCTGAATAACGACTAGCGCAGGCGTATGCGACTTGATCAAGTAACTTTAAAATTGCTCCACCATGAACATTGCCTGAAAAATTTGCCATATCAGGTGTCATAAGCACTGACATCGTTAATTCAGATTGATCATCGGGAGCTTGGTTTAATTGATCTAAAGGAGACATGAGTAAAACTCGTAAATATGCTACGCGACTATTATCCTTTATTCAGACAATTAAACATATGCAAATTAGCTCAAAATACCATCAAATATATTTATATAAATTACGATGAATATTTCAAAATGATTACATCGCACCAATTTTCGGATAGTAATGAGAAAATTGTTCATTTGGTATTTATATTTTAAATACCATATATACTTCTATTTAATAATATTAGCACTTTCGATCAGCCCCATAATCCCATTGACTATCATATCAACAGCGATTGTGCCAATCAGCAGAGCCGACAAACGCCCTACAATGTCAAAATAACGATCAATATATTTTGCATGTTTATAGCGTAAATGATCGTGTGCAAATTTCATCAGAATCAAAATACTACACGTTAACATCAACGTAATCGCAATGACTGCAACTGCACCTGAAAATGGAACACTAATCCCTGTGACTACTGCAGCACTTATGGTTCCTGGTCCAATCATAAATGGCATAGCTATTGTTCCAGCTAGATGTTCAGGTGCACCTCTCATCTCACCAATTGTTTCTGCACCTTGGAAAACGTAACGATAACCGATGACTAAAAATATGAGACCACCGAAAATTTGAAATGATTCAAATCGAACATTCAAATAACGGCTAAAAATACTTTCACCACCCCAAGCAAATAAAATAAAGACAATAAATGCGATTAAACATCCTTGAATCAATGCTTTGCTAAAAACTTTAGCATCCGTATTACGGATCATACCAATCATATAAACACTCATAAGGAATGGATTCAGTAATGAAAAAAACAATGCAAATGCATGGATGTAGGGAGAAAACATAAAAAGTCTCTAAATCAGCTTCGGTTTTAGACTTGGATAAACTCAATAGATGGATCAAAATTTCAAATTGGAATGATTAAAAAGATCATCTATTTCCAAATATGGTTTGAACGTTTACACAAGGATTCAATGTCAACTTCAACGCTAAAATTTTGTAAACTACGAGCAAAACTATAAAAATTAATTAATTTTTTATATTTTACATAGCAAGAATCATTCTGCTTGGCTCCACATGTATAGGAGTAGTATTGAAAATGTAAAAATACGATTTTATTTCTTATTTTTTCAGAGAGGTTTAGAGCTATATAGTTTTGAAGATCAATAACCCAAGAAAGCTGTCACAAGCTTTCTTGGGTCGAACAAATTTACATCAAGTCTTTAAAAGTCAGACTGATTGCTTTGGATGTACCATATTTTTTACAGCTAAAATATCTGCCAAAACCTCATCAGAAATTAGATTTTCAGCTTTAATTAAACTCAGCACACTTTGGCCAGATTCATTTGCTTGTTTAGCAATACGTGTCGTGGTTTCATAACCTAAAAATGGATTTAATGCTGTAATAATACCAATCGAATTTTCAACTTGTGACTGACAAAGTTCCGCATTAGCACGAATCGTATCAATACATTTAAGTTGGAACATTTGCATTCCTTTTCCTAGCAAATCAATTGATTCAAATAGTTTGAATGCAATCAATGGTTCCATCGCATTAAGCTGCAACTGCCCTGCCTCAGCAGCTAAAGTGACAGCCAAATCATTTGCAATCACTTGGAAACAAATTAAATTCATTGCCTCTGGAATTACAGGATTCACTTTACCTGGCATGATTGAACTTCCAGGCTGACGTGGCTCAAGATAAATTTCACTTAAACCAGCACGTGGACCACTCGATAATAGACGCAAATCATTGGCGATTTTTGAAAGCTTCGTCGCTGTACGTTTTAGGAAACTCGACAATAAAACAAAATCACCCATATCTGATGTGGCTTCGATTAAATCAGGTGAACTGCTAATCTTACGACCCGTAATTTCTGACAAAGCTTCAATAGCATATTCACGATACTTCACTTCAGTATTGATCCCTGTACCTATTGCGGTACCACCTAGATTTACAACACTCAAAGCATCAGGCATGATCTGATTTAATTTATCTAAATCATTTTGTAATGTAGCAGCAAAAGCCCCAAATTCTTGCCCTAATGTCATCGGCACAGCATCTTGTAACTGAGTTCTACCCATTTTCAAAATATCCGAAAACTCTTCAGATTTTGCTCTAAAACTCGCAATTAGATGATTAAAAGGTACATTTAACTGTTCAATTGCCGCAATTAAACCTATTTTGATTGCAGTAGGATATACATCGTTGGTCGATTGAGACATATTCACATCATTGTTAGGATGTAAGTATTGATATTCACCCTTACTATGACCTAGATATTCCAATCCAATATTTGCCACAACCTCATTTATATTCATATTGGTTGAGGTTCCAGCACCTCCTTGGATCATATCCACCATAAATTGGTCATGATATTGGTTATTTAAAATCTGCTGGCATGCATATTGAATTGCTTTGTTCTTATTTTCATCAATTTTATTTAATTTAAGATTTGAATAAGCACACGCAGACTTAACCATTGCCAATGCTTTAATAAAGTTTGGGAACTGGCTTAATTTACTTTGGCTTAAATTAAAATTCTCGATTGCTCTTAAAGTTTGTACACCATAATAACAATTCAAAGGAATTTCTTTAAAACCCAATAAATCTTTTTCAGTCCGCGTATTAATTTTAATGTTCATTTGAATAAATCCTGTACGACTATATTTTTATGTTAAAAGACTGTGTGTTTTTTTTCTAATGTAAAAAAATATTACTACATGCATTTTTTGCATAATAGATTATAATAGTGTATGAGCATGCATTAAGGATAATTTATGACCTTGGAAATTCGATGGATTGAAGATTTACTTGCATTAGAACAGGAAAAATCAATCTCCCAAGCAGCAGAGATCAGGCATGTTACTCAGTCCGCCTTCTCACGTAGACTACAAAATATTGAAAATGCTTTGGGTTTCCCAATCCTCGATCGAGAAAGTAAAAATATTGATTTCACTGAAGCTGGACAAATTTTATTAGCTACTGCTAAAAACATTCACAACCAACTTTCAAGCACAATTACCTATTTAGAAAAAAATATTAAAAACAATGAACTAAATACCAAATTCGCTGTTTCTCATTCACTTATTACACAATTTTTCCCTCGTTTTATTCATGAGCTTTCCGAAGATCTGAGTGATTTAAAATTAGAAATTATTGCAGCAAACCTCAAACAAGGCATGCGCTTGCTCACAGATGGTTCTTGCGATTTCTTGATTTGTTATTGTGACCAGAAAACTTTAGCTCAAATAGATTTTTCACTTTTTCTTTTCCACAAAATCGTGAAAATGGAAATTTTGCCTGTCACCGCCCTTTATAATAACCAACCAAAATATTCATTTAATGAATTATTTCCGTTGTTATCATATAGCAAACAGGCTTATTTGAGAAAATGTGTCGATGATATTATAGAAAATCAACTAAACTATCGAATATTATATGAAACTGATAATGCAAGCGATTTAAAAGAACTCGTTTTACAAGGTTTAGGAATTGCTTGGCTACCAAAGCTTCTTGTTGAAAAAGAGATTGCAGAAAATAAACTTAAAATCGTTGAACCAATTAATTTTCACACATATCAAGACGTTTATATCATCAGAAGAAAAATCGTACTCTCCAAAAGAATAAACTATATTTGGGATTTTTTAACCTTACAAGAATTTAAATAATAATTATGAATTAAAATGATTGCTTAATACCGATGATCTAAAACCAGATTCAAAGATATTAAACAATCATTTTAGTTTATAAATTTACTTGTCATCCAATCGTTTTTGCTGGTATCAGAAGTTAGGTCTTATCTGCTAAACGACTCACTGGCACGATCGAATCAACAACCACTTCCTCAACCTCATCAACTTCCTCATTGCCTGCTTCAGTTCTAGCAATCACAGCTGTAGCAATACTGTTGCCTATGACATTTGTTGCAGTTCTGCCCATATCCAAAAATTGATCAACCGCAAGGATTAATAAAATTCCAGCCTCAGGCAATTTAAACATCACTAAAGTAGATGCAATCACAACAATTGAAGCCCTTGAAACACCGGCTATTCCTTTACTGGTGATCATTAACGTTAATAGAATTAAAACTTGTTGAGTAAAACTTAGATCAATATTGTAAGCTTGCGCAATAAAGAGTACTGCAAAAGACATATACATCATTGAACCATCTAGGTTAAATGAATAACCAAGTGGCAACACAAAACTGGTAATCCGTTTCGGTACACCAAACTTATTCAACGCTTCCATTGTCTTAGGATAAGCAGATTCACTACTTGCCGTAGCAAAAGCCAAAGTTGTCGGTTCACGTACAGCTTTAACCAATCTAAAAACATCTTTCTTCAAGAAAATATAACCAAAAGAAATCAGGATCATCCATAAGATCAACAGACCCACATAGAACTGCCCGATAAAAATACTATAGTCTAAGATTAGCTTCGGACCCTGAACTGTGATTGCAGATACAATTGCCGCAAAAACAGCGATTGGTGCAGCAGCCATCACGTAATCCGTGATACGAAACATCACACGACATAGCTCATCAATAATGCGCCCAATGACGGTAGCCCCAGATTGATGTTGGACATAAGCTAAAGCCGAACCAAAAAATATCGAAAAGACTAAAATCTGAAGAATTTCATTATTCGCCATTGCCTCAGCGAAACTACGCGGGAAAATATGTGTAATAAATGTTTGAAGACTTAAGCTTAATGCACTTACACCCACATCTACAGCTTCCTTTGGTATAACGAGATTCATTCCCACACCCGGTTGGAAATAATTCGCAAGTCCCATACCTAGCAATAGTGAAATAAATGAAGCGCCAATAAACCAACTCATGGCTTTGAATGTAATCGATCCTAAAGAGGATGATTTACCCATCGAAATTAATCCTGAAACAATCGTTGCAAAGACTAATAGAGCAATAATCATCTTGATCAATCGAAGAAAGACATCCGTGACAATCTTAAAATAAGATGCAATATCCGTTGCTTGTGCTGTACTTACTGAGCTATGACATGCCCAACCAACTAATATTCCCGATATCATTGCGATGAGAATATATTTGAGCAACCTTTTTTGGTTCATAATAATTATTCCTTCCCTATCCTTCTTTACACCAATGTGATCAATACACATCAAACCTTGGTGATAATCCATGTTGACTCAGTCAAAAGTTTTCAGCCATACAGCAGAACTTTCGACTCAACAATAAGCACAGGCAAGTGTTACTTTTTTCTTTTAAAAACGATAATGCAAAAATTAAATATTTCATGCAAAAAATGCATGATTTTTAAAACAGTACAAAACATAGATAATAGTTATGCAATCCTATCAGCAAAGATTTTTCTTGTTTTTTAGCATACAAAATTTATTTTTATTTTAGATAACAATTCTCTTAATTTATCAAACAATCAATTTAGTATGAAATTTGCTTGGGTGAATGCATTAACATCAGTATTCTTTTTCACAAAATCTGTCCACTTTAGATTCCATAAAAAATTTAAATAATAAATAGATGTTTAAAATTTTCTTATAGAAATAAAAAAGCCTCTGTATAAACAGAGGCTTTTTAAGTATTTGGCGGAAGCGGTGTCCGTCTAACAATAGTCCTAAGCAGTCCAAAGTGATATTATAAAAATATATAATTCAAATACTTAACCATTATACCATCCTAAGCCATCTTGTCTAATCCTACCATTTCCAGTATTTTATGAGGGGTAGGTTGTGGGGTAAATCAGGACATGCCAAAAAAATCTAAAGAACTATCTGCTCTCAGTGTAGCAAAAATCAAAGAGACTGGTCGCCATTCTGTAGGGGGTGTTGACGGCCTTTGCTTAAATGTCGAAGGTAATTCACGTGTCTGGATTTTGCGCGCTGTTGTGGGAAAACGCCTTGATAAGGATGGTAAGCAAAAACCGCATCGCCGTGATATCGGCATTGGCCCCTATCCTGAAGTTTCTTTAGCTGAAGCTCGTGCCAAAGCCACCGAACTAAGGTTACAAATACGAAATGGTATTGATCCTATTGCATACAAACAAGAACAGCTTGAAAAGCTTCATATTCAGCAACTACGGAACAAAACATTCCTTGAGTGTGCAAAAGTCGTTATTGCCAATAAAACCCGTGAACTCAAAAATGAAAAGCATATTGGTCAATGGTCATCAACACTAGAAACCTATATCTATCCAACGCTGGGTAATCTTAGTATTAGCAATATTACCAAAGTCGATATAGCTGCTGTACTAGAACCTATATGGATTGAAAAAAATGAAACGGCCAAACGTATTCGTGGTCGTATAGAGACCATTTTTGATTATGCCAAGGCTATGGGATATTTTGAGGGGGATAATCCTGCCGAATGGAAAGGTAATCTTGAACCTATATTAGGTAACTTAAAACAGGAATCACGCCCACATCCATCCTTGCCTTATGAACAGGTTGCTGAGTTCATACGTCATCTAAGACAGAAAAAAGGGATTTCACCGAAAGCGCTGGAATTTGCAATTTTAACAGCCTGTCGTTCAGGTGAGATTTTTGGGGCGAAATGGCAGGAAATTGATTTTAAGAATAAGGTCTGGATTATTCCCAAAGAACGTATGAAAGCAGATAAAGAGCATCGTGTACCTTTGTCTAAAGAAGCCATTACGTTGCTTGAGTCAATTCAAGATCATACTCAAACACAAGATTTCATCTTCCCTGCACCACGTACTGGTGAGATGTTATCAGATATGTCATTAACCACACTGATTAAACGGATGCATGAACAAAAGCTAAAAGAAAATGGCTTAGGCTATATTGATCCAAAACAGAATCGGGTGATTACTACACATGGATTTCGATCTACTTTCCGTGATTGGTCGGCAGACAAAACAGATTACCGTAGAGAAGTTTGTGAACATGTTCTCGCGCACAAACTTCCAGATAAGGTTGAAGCTTCTTATTTACGTGGAGATTATCTTGAAAAACGTAAAAGTTTAATGGCTGACTGGTCTAGATGTTGCTATATAAATATTTAATGTTGAGATTATTTACATAAAACTCTATATATCTCAAATAATTATTATTTATCTAAAAGCATTAGAAATAAACCACTCACAAAATAAATAAGTGAAGGTAAATAGCCTCCACTTAATAAGAAAAATCGTAGCATGTAATTTTATTAAATTTCGATCTGACTACCTAACTCCACTACACGATTGGTCGGGATCTGATAGAAATCACTGACTGGGCTGGTATTACGCTGCATTGAAATGAACAAGTGCTCACGCCAAGGTGCCATACCATCACCCACACTGTGTATAATACGCTCACGTGAGACAAAGAAGCTAATCTGCATTAAATCATATTCAAATTCTAATTGCTCATAAGCTTGAACCAATGCACGTGGTACATTCGGCTCATCCTTAAAACCGTAGAATATTTTAATGCGATAAAAATGTCCGTCTAAGCTTTCCACACTAATACGTTCCTCATGCGGTACAAAAGGTACATCTTCAACCACTACAGTCACTAAAATATTGCGTTCATGAAGAACTTTATTATGTTTAATATTATGCAACATCGCATGTGGAACTACATTTGGAGTACCTGTTAAAAATACTGCATCCCCTGATACATGATGCACATTATCACCAATACTTTTCACAAATAAATCAATCGATAGAGTGTCATGTTCAAGCTTTGAGAAAGTAAGCTCACGACCTCGTTTCCACGTCATTAGAATAACTATTGCAACACCACCTATTAACAATGGTACCCAACCACCAGAGAACATTTTTAAAGATGCAGCGGCAACTAAAACAGACTCTAGAATGAAGAATGGAATAATCAAAAGAAATACCTTTGGTAAGCTCCATTTCCATGCGTAGTAAACAAAGACTGCGACCAAAATCGTATCGCATAGCATTGTTAATGTCACAGCTAAACCATATGCACTAGCAAGATTTGAACTGGTCTGAAAGATTAAAATCAGAATCAAAATTGCAATTAACAATAACCAGTTCAGAAAAGGAATATAAATCTGCCCTTCTTCAGAATCTGAAGTATGTTTAATACTAAGCCGTGGTAAATAACCCAATTGAATCGCTTGCCGTGCTATCGAAAAAACCCCAGAAATCACAGCTTGAGATGCGATTACAGCAGCTACGGTTGCCAAAATAATCATTGGGTATAAAGCCCAACTAGGTACTAATAAATAGAATGGGTTTTCGATTGCTGCTGGATTACGCAGTAATAAGCCACCCTGACCTGCATAGTTAAGTACTAAACAAGGTAGTACGACACTAAACCATCCAAATCGAATTGGTCGAGCCCCAAAGTGACCCATATCCGCATATAACGCCTCTCCTCCTGTTACTGTTAAAACTACAGCCCCCATAATAAAGAAGGACTGTACAGGATGGGTGAAAATAAACTGTATAGCCCAATGTGGACTAATCATTCCCAATACAATTGGTGTCTGTATCACACTGGCAATCCCCAAAATACCTAGCGATAAGAACCAAACTAGGGTAATGGGGCCAAAGAATTTTCCTACAAAAGCTGTACCATGCTTCTGCATGAAAAACAATGTGATCACGATAACAATCGCTATCGGTATAATAAAGGGATCAAGTACATTTGTGGCAATGGATAAACCTTCCACCGCTGACAGTACGGAAATCGCGGGGGTAATGATGCCATCTCCAAAGAATAAAGAAGCACCAATAAAACCAATCGCGATGAGATAAATTTTTTTACTATCAGATATTTTCGCTTTACGCAGATTCAAAGCGAGTAACGCCATGATCCCGCCTTCGCCGTTGTTGTCTGCACGCATTACGATTGCAATGTATTTAATACTGATAATCAGCATTAAACACCAAAAAATAATTGATAAAATTCCTAATACATTTTCAGGTTGAATCCCTAAACCATGTGCAGCATGGAAAGATTCTTTTAATGCGTATAAAGGACTTGTTCCAATGTCTCCAAACACCACCCCTAATGCCGCCAATGCTGTAGCGGGCAATGCTGCTTTTTTTGCAGTACTTTGCATATATTGTCTTCAAAAGATAGAATGCCATATAGTGCAATATATCACTCCCCAAAAAAAAATTTCAGCAAATCTATTCAACTACAACTTGATCATCGTTTAAGTAATCCAAGCAAATGAATATTGATACAGCATGCGCAATGCCCTACAGTGTATCTAGATAAAATCAAAAATGGACTCTTCAATACTTTTTAATTTATGCCATGAAAAATATGAACGACTACTCAATATGTCGTGTTTATACATTTAAATACCTTTAATTATTAAAAAATAAAAACCTTGTTATAGTTTATGCTTTATTAACGCAAATTTTACGATAATTTTATTATAAATAGACATATGAAAATTTAATATACATCACTCAAATTTCTATTATTTCATAGAGGATATTATGAGAAATTCTCATAAATTATTAGTTTTGCTCTCAGCTCTACCATCTAGTTATACATTAGCATCAGAAAACTCTGAAAATTTAAACTTTAAATTATCTGGGAATGCTTCTCTCGCAAGTGAATATCGCTGGCGTGGTCAAACCCAAACAAAAAATGATACTGCTTTTCAAGGAAACTTTCTCTTAAACCACTCATCTGGATTCTATATTTCAGCATTTGCATCAAATGTAGATTTTGGTGATGAAGCACATCTAGAGCTAGACCCATTTATAGGTTATAGCACCTCATTTAATATAGGTAAAAAACAACCAACATTAGATGTAGGCATGCTTAGATACAATTATGTTGGCAAGAGTGATTTAAATTATAACGAGTACTATATCAAAGTCGTTCTTACAAATTTATTAAGCGAAAATGACAATTTCACCCCTAGTATAAGCTACACAAACAAATATGGTGGTGAAGCAATGAGCAAAAATATCGGTGAGGATATAAATAATTGGTACTTTAACATTTTATACACGATCCCTTTTGCTCAATCTAATTTTGGAGCAATTGCAAACTTAGGTTACTCAAAATCCAATAAAGAAATTTATGGCGGAAAATCAGAAAATAATTTTTATGATTGGAAAATTGGAACAACTTACAACTATAAACCAATGAATTTAAGTGCAGAGTTAGCCATTATTGGTACAAATATAGATACTAGTGGTTTTACAGAAACCAATAAAAAAGGTGTTAAAAATGCTGCTGTTTTTACTTTAACAAAATATTTTTAGAGTGCACTAAATATAATTTCAGATAATTAAAAAATTTGTTAGAAACCTATTTGCACATAAATACAAGTAGGCTTCTAACCTTTAAATTAGTTTTTTTGATTAGATTTCAACAAGCTTTCAATTTCACTTCGATCAAAACCTCTCTCTTTCAAAATTGCAGAAATTAATTTCTGCATCTTTTTTGAAGCTGTTGAATACTTCTGTGCTAGTTTTTCTGTATCAATCATTTGTAAATCGTACTTCGCAAACAGATCTTTTGTGAGTTCCTGATTTTCAATCATATCCTTAGAAGAACTTAGACTATAGTACATCGTAAACTCCTAGATATCCCAATTTTGTTCAATCGCTGTAATTTGATTATAAATATTCTGATATTCAGCATGTTTAACAGTACACCATAAATCAATAAAATCTTTTCCAAGATATTCTTTTATAATATTATTTTCCTTAAAAAGTGCTAAAGCTTCTAACTGATTTGTCGTTAAAAAAATATGTTCTTCTTTACGTTTTAACTGATTAGCTTGCTTAGGAACTTCCAAGTTTTGAGTTAAACCATGTAATGTCCCCACTAGAATCATTGCGACCGTTAAGTAAGGGTTACAATCAGCTCCAGCAACACGATACTCTAAGCGTTGGTTAGCAGTATCTGAACATGGTATCCGAATCGCAACATTACGATTATTGACGCCCCAATTTGCTTCTAAAGGAACATAGTTGCCAATTCTAAATCGTCTAAATGAATTTACATTGGGTGCAATGACTGCCATTGAAGAAGGTAACAATAGAACAAGTCCACTAATTACTTTCAACAACTGGGGTGATAATAAATCTTTTATTTCTGTGCTAAAAACATTCTGTTTATTCTGATCTAAAATACTCATATGAAAATGCATACCACTACCAGCTTTATGCATATCAGGTTTTGCTAAGAAACTTGCACTCAAACCATGCTTTAATGCGACCTGTTTTATTGTTCGTTTCAATAACATCACTTGATCACATAATTTCAGCACATCATTACTATGCTGTATATTAATTTCATATTGCCCAGAAGATGACTCAGCAACCATCCCTGTAATATTAATACCTTGTAAGATTGCTATACGTTCAACTTCGTCAAGGACATCTTGATAGCCACTTGGTGTATTGATATCAAAACACTGGCTATTAGTCGCAATCTCACTCTCTGAACCATTATTATTGAAAAGGTAAAATTCCAGTTCAGCAGCCATACAAGGGTAATAATTTTTCTCATGTAATTTGCTCAATATACCCTTTAATAGATTTCTAGGTTCAAATTGACAATCACACTCATTATCTTTCATTGTTAGAAACAATTGTGCATTATGTTCAGGGTCTATTGGACAAGGTTTTAAACTGCCTAGTATCGGCTTACATAAGAAATCTGGCTCTCCAATAAACTTACCTAAACCCGTTTCTTCTATTACTTTACCATCCAGACTCATTGCATAAACAGATAATGGGAAATAACAACCATCAGATAATTTATTTAAACAACTTATGTCTATACGCTTTCCTCGTATATGACCATTTATATCATGCAAACAGATATCAATATGTTTCGTGTTTGGATAGGAGCAAAGATAATTCTTCACCTCTTCTAAAAACAAAGTACTTTCTACATTATTTAAAGATTGAGTATTAAACGGCATTTCAATTTTAATACTTTTCTCTTTATTTTTTAACATGAGTGCAGTACTCATAATTTTAAACCTTACTAACTTTGGTATAAATACGATAAATTAGGGCAACCTTAATGTAACGTAAAAAGATCGTAAATTTTATAAAGTATTTAAAAAGAAAAGTTTAAAATGTCATGACGTACAAAACCGCAACCCTATACCTGCTATAGTTGCAATATATTTTGGCGTAACAGCAGAATCCCCTATTTTCGCTCTCAGTTTTTTCACCAAGATGCGTAGATAATGAGTATCTTCTTCATGGGTACTTCCCCACAATTCTGTCAAAATTTGCTTTTGTGTAACCACTTTACCTTGATGGCTTATTAATAACGCTAAAAGCTGGAATTCTTTTTTACTTAAAGCAATTTCTTGCCCAGCCAATTTTACGACATGCTCTATCACATCAACAAATAATGTTCCATCATCAAAAATTTCGGCTTGTTCTGTCTGTTGCGGCTTAGTCCGAAACATCACCCTAACTCGTGCAGATAATTCCTGAATACTAAAGGGTTTGGTCACATAGTCATTAGCACCGGCATCGAGCAATTTAATTTTTTGATTTTCATCAGGACGTGCTGATAACACAATCACAGGAATATCTGACCATTGTCTCAACTCAGTTAAAACTTCCAGCCCATCCATATCAGGTAAACCTAAATCTAAGATCAATAAGCCAATACGCTGTGTCACCAAAATTTCTAAGCCTTTTAAGCCATTTTCAGCAACATGCACCTGATAACCTTGTGCACGTAAGGCGATGTCCAAAAATCTCCGAATTTGCGGTTCATCGTCAATAATAAGAATTGATACTTGATGGTTTAATGTTTGTGGCATAAACGATGATTTTAATCCTGATGAAGTGGTAATCGTATCTTAATTAAAGTACCTTGACCATGTGTCCCAGCCAAAGCCTCTATACTCCCCATGTGTGCCCCGATAATGGCTTTGACAATCGCCAGTCCTAAACCTGTCCCCGTTTTACCTCGATCACCGCGTTGCATGGTATAGAACATATCAAAAATTTGTTCACGTTCATCTTCAGGAATGCCGATCCCTTGATCGATAATGTCAATTTGCAGAAATTGTTCCTCTTGCTGAATCTTTATTTCAATCGGAACATTCTCTGGTGAGAACTTGGCGGCATTTTCTAAGACATTAAAAATGGCTTGTTCAATCAAGGCAGGATGCACATAAAGCTGTGGCAAATCATCCGCTAAAGTCACATCGATTTTGACATTCGGCTGGTAACGTTTAAGCCGTTGCGTTGCAGAGCCAATCAGCTCATCCATACCAATCCAGTCTCGAGCTAAAGTTAATCCTTGATGTCCTAAGCGAGTCATATCGAGTAGGTTTTGAATATAACGATCCAGTCGTTCACCTTCAATATGAATAGTATCTAATAATTCATGACGATCTGCTTCAGGCATCTGTTCGCCATAATATTTGAGTGTATCAGCTGAACCAATCATTGCTGCAAGTGGTGAACGTAAATCATGCGATACAGATGAAAGTAAGGCTGAACGCAGCTTTTCCGTTTCAGCCACCACACGAGAGTTTTCTAACTGTAAAGATAACTGTACACGTGAAACAGTTTGGGCAATGTCATCAATCATCAACTCAACAAGGCGTTGTTGTTCAAAACCAATACTTTCAGGATTTTGATTAAATCGAATGGCAATGACACCATACCCCCCCACTAGATTCAGTGGATTAAACCACCATTCAGATTGGGTTAAGGTATTAGTAAAACGCCCACATGATTGCACATTTTTCTGAGTCCAATTTGCAGCGATCTGATCTTTTTCATTAAATAAAGTGGCATCGCCTAATTCATATGTTCCAATTCTAAGCCAAACGGCTGCATTTAAAGCACTTTCCAAATGTTGCTTTGCGACTGTCATCGCCTGTTCAATATTCACACATGTCGATAGCTTTCGCTCTAATTCTTGTAACTGTAACGACACTGAATTTGCAGCACGTAGGCTAAGCACCTGAGCACGTAATTGATTGGCTAAACGCCCGACCAATAAAGCTGAAACGATAAATGTGATAATGGTAATCACCCCTCGTTCAGCACTAATCATAAATGTAAATCGTGGTTCGATAAAAAAATAGTTATAGAGCAAAAAACAAATAAAAACGCTCATAATCGTAATGAGCATTCGTGCCCGCATTGCGACCAGCAACACAGTCACAATGAAAATTAAGGCTAAATCACTATAACCAATAAATCGATCACTGATTGCCGCCACCATAAGGCCGAGCAGGACAATCACAATGCTTTCAATTACTTCTCGTTGATTGAATGCTACCCCATGTTCTAACCAAGAATGATGAGAGAGATTGATAATTGCTTTATGATCGCTATGTTTTGACGGTAATGGCTGAACAAAAGTAATTTCAAAAGGATGCTGTTTCTCTAACAGTTGATCAGCAATGTGATCTGAAAACAAACGTTGCCAGAGTGACTTTTTAGGGCTCTTGCCCAATAAAATATTAGATGCACCATAATCATAAGCAGCCTGTAAAATGGTCGATGCAATATGATTGCTATGCAATAAATAAGTATCTGCACCCAGTTTACGAGCCAAATTAAAAGCTTTGGTCACAGCAAGGGTCTGTGCATTTTCACTCTTACTTTTTTGAATTGAGATGACACTCCATGTTGCATTGCGCCTTTCTGCAATCCGATGTGCTCGTCGCACTAAGTCTTCAGAAAATTCCGAACCATCAATCGCTAACATCACATGATTTTGAATCGGGATGATCTGCCCTTGTGCAGCAGACTTCTCTCGATAATCCAGTTCAACTTGCCCTGCAACAGTTTGAATGGCTAAATCACGCAAGGCGGTTAAATGTGCAGGTTTAAAAAATCCCTGTAAGGCTTGAGGTGCAACATCAGCAAAATAAATCTTGCCATGATTCATTCGCTCTAACAGCTCAGGTACAGGCAGATCGACCAAACGAATATCTTTCAAACGTTTTAGTAAAGCATCAGGAACTGTTTCACTAACTCGAATCCCTGTAATTTGATAAACCACATCATTTAAACTTTCTAAATGCTGGATATTTAAAGTGCTATAGACATTAATACCTGCATCCAACAATTCATTGACATCCTGCCAACGAAATTCATGCCGACTGTTCGGCACATTTCGATGTGCCAACTCATCAACCAAAACAATTTCAGGTTTTAATTTAAGGATTTGATCGAGATCCATCTCCTCCAAAGTCCGTCCTTGATAGTCCACAACTTTTCTTGGAATAACATTCAGTCCCTGAATTAAACGCTCAGTATCAGCTCGACCGTGAGTTTCCACCACGCCCACCACCACATGCTGCCCTTGCTTCATCAGCTCATGCGCTCGGGTGAGCATGGCATAGGTTTTACCTACGCCAGGTGCTGCACCCAAGAAAATGGTCAAACGTCCAGATTGTTCGCGCTGACTATGTGCCAACCACGCATCTGCTTTGTTATTACGGTCAATCTGCATCATGATGCCCCTATCCCTGAAATTGGCATGATAAATGTTAATGCGTAGATAATTGATCTAATGCTAAATTAAGTTGCAAAACATTCACTCTCGCTTGCCCATAGATGCCGAACTGTGTAGGCTGAATATGCTGTTGTACGACCTGACGAACTTGTTGCTCCGTTAAATGACGTTGCTGCGCCAAACGCTTCACCTGTAATAAAGCACTTTCAGGTGAAATATCTGGATCAATCCCACTGCCTGATGCAGTCATCATATCGTTCGGTACTTGCTGTACAGTGATATGATTGCTTTGAGCAAATTGTACCGCTCTTTCCTTAATTTGTTTTTGCAAATCAGGATTAGAAACTGCCAAATTACTGCCTGCCATGCCATCAACACTGTAACTGACTGCACTTGGACGAGCATGAAAATACTTTTCACTGACAAAATTCTGCCCCACTAAACTTGAACCGATCACCTTACCATTCAGTTCAATCACACTGCCATTTGCCTGCTTTGGAAACATAAGCTGAGCAAATGAAACACTTGCCATGGAGTACAGTGCCCCTGAGATTAAGAATCCAACCACAACCAAACCAATACTCGGACGTAAAACAGATGAAGAGATATGCAAGGTTTGGGTATTCTCATTCAACTGTTCATGATTCAATAAAGTATTCATAGCTCGCTCCTAAATCCACAATGACACAATAAGGTCAATTAACTTGATCGCAATAAACGGAAACACCACGCCACCTACACCGTAAATCAGCATATTACGACGTAACAATTGCAAAGCACTGGCAGGTTTAAACTGCACCCCTTTCAATGCCAATGGAATCAGCATCGGAATAATCAGTGCATTAAAGATCAATGCTGAAATCACTGCACTACTTGGACTACTGAGTTGCAGAATATTCAACACCCCAAGTTGTGGAATTGCGACTGCAAACAAGGCAGGTAAAATCACAAAGTATTTAGAAACGTCATTGGCTAAAGAGAATGTCGTTAATGCGCCACGAGTAATCAATTGCTGTTTACCAATTTCCACTACATCCAGCAATTTAGTCGGATCTGAATCCAAATCCACCATATTGCCAGCCTCTTTAGCTGCTTGTGTACCTGAGTTCATGGCTAAGCCAATATCTGCCTGCGCCAAGGCAGGTGCATCATTGGTACCATCACCAACCATTGCCACTAATTTACCCGCAGCTTGCTCTTTACGAATACACGCCAATTTGTCTTCAGGTCGCGCTTCCGCAATATAATCATCCACGCCTGCTTCGGCTGCAATTGCTGCCGCAGTCAATGGATTGTCTCCTGTGACCATAACGGTTTTGATGCCCATCTCACGTAACAGCGCAAAACGTTCTTTAATCCCAGACTTAATCACATCCGAAAGTTCAATCACACCTAAAATACTGTGATTCGAAGCCACTACCAAAGGGGTTGCACCTTTAGAAGCGACTTGTTCTACACGAGTTTTTAGCTCAACGTTATCCTTGATCTCTTGGTTGGTAAATTTAAGAATGGCATCCACTGCGCCTTTACGAATCTTTTGCCCAGTGGCTAAATCCACACCAGATAAACGTGTTGATGCACTAAACTGAATAAATTCAGCATTTTGAGGTTCACAAATACTCTCGCCCATTTCTTTGCCTAAACTCACCACTGATTTACCTTCAGGGGTTGGGTCAGCAAAAGAAGTTAACATTGCAGCTTGACGTAACTCACTTGGGCTGACACCTGCCAATGGATAAAATGCAGTGGCTTGACGGTCGCCATAGGTAATCGTGCCAGTTTTATCCAACAGCAACACATCAATATCACCCGCAACCTCAACTGCTTTACCTGATTTGGCTAAGACATTGGCTTTTAAAGCACGGTTCATCCCAGCAATCCCAATCGCTGGCAGCAAACCGCCAATCGTGGTTGGAATCAAGCAGACTAATAATGCGATGAGCAATACGATACTGATTTTGATCCCGACCATTGAACCAATAACAGGTAAGGTTACAACCACAGCAATAAAGGTAATGGTCATGATATTGAGCAAGATACTCAGTGCAATTTCGTTCGGCGTTTTTTGACGGTTTGCACCTTCGACTAATGCGATCATACGATCTAAGAAACTATGACCTGCTTCACTGCTGACACGAATAATAATTTCATCAGTTAAGACTTTGGTTCCACCAATCACACCTGAACGGTCAGTATTGGCCTCTCGTAATACAGGCGCAGACTCACCTGTAACGGCTGATTCATTAATCGTGGCAAAGCCTTGAATAATCTCGCCATCCGCAGGCACAATTTCACCTGCTTTAACGATGATTAAATCGTCTTTCTTGAGTAGATTTGCCGAAATCATGGTTGGTACAGCGTTGAGATCGACAATCCGATTTGCGGTTAAATTCTCACGCGCCTGACGTAAAGATGCAGCTTGTCCACGCCCTTTAGCTTCTGCAACCGCTTCAGCGTAATTAGCAAATAAAACCGTGACCAATAGAATCAAGCTCAATAACAGCCCAAAACCTAAACTGGTACTGCCCATCAAAGTTGCCGCAATGGTTAAGACTGTGCCTACCCACACACATGCCATGACTGGATTTTTAAAAGCATACTGTGGCAATAATTTATGGAAAGTTTGCTGAATAATTTCTTTATTCAAAATATCCATTTGTTGTGTCGCATTTGAATGTTTCATTGTTGTCGCTCCACGCTTAAACTTTCACAGATAGCACAGATAAATAATCGGCAATTGGTCCAATGACCAACACTGGCATGAATTGCAATAAGGTCAAAATCAACACGATCCCAATCAAGGTCAACGCAAAGGTTGGGGACTCGATATGTAAAGAGCCTTTAGTTTCCGCTGCTTGTGGTTTGGTTGCCAAACTCACTGCGATTAAAACTGGAATGATGAGGACGCTATAACGACCTGCCAATAAGGCCACACTAGCACTGAGATTCCACCATACCGTGTTATCACCTAAGCCCTCGAAACCCGAACCATTATTAGCAAAAGCAGAGACATATTCATAAAACACTTGGCTAATGCCGTGGAACGCTGGATTTGAATTGCCTGTAATTGATGGAAATGCAATGGCAATCGCTGTCAAACCAAGAATCACCACAGGTTGCAGCAGAATGACCAAAGCCAATAACTTAATTTCAGCCACTTCAACTTTTCGACCAAACAATTCAGGGGTACGCCCCGTCATTAAGCCTGCAATAAATACTGCCAAGAACAGGTAAATAAAGAACTGTAATAGACCACAGCCAATCCCGCCCCAAATGGCATTGATCAACATATTGCATAGTTCAACCAATCCCGTCAGTGGAGAAGCCGAGTCATGCATCATATTGACTGAGCCGTTATTCACTTGTGTAGTTAGACTTCCCCAAAGTGCAGAGGCATCTGTACCAAAACGAACTTCTTTTCCTTCAAGTAACGCTGTATTTGGCATTAATGAAGATTTTTCAGTCCATATCGTAAGTAAAGTCGAAGCCAATGACATCAGAAACATTGTCCCGAAAATCATCCACATCAATTTTTTGCGTTGGATAAAACGTCCAATCATAAATACAACAGATAGAGGAATCAGTAAGATCGCAATCATTTCAAGCACATTGGACAATGGTGTTGGATTTTCTAATGGCACACTACTATTTGGACCATACCAACCACCGCCATTACTGCCGAGTTGTTTAATCGCCACCATCGGTGCAACTGGACCCAATGGAATATGTTGAGTTTTAACTTCCGTGCTTTGATCCAAGACTTGTGCTGTTGGACCCGCCGAGAGTGTTGCAGGGACACCTTGAAATGTAAGCAGTAAAGAAAAAATAAAACTTAATGGAATAAAAAATCTAAATAATGGTCGGATAATATCCATCCAATAATTACCTAGATTAATCGTATTCCAGTCTTTCTTATCTGCACCTTCTTCTCTGCCTGATTGCAGGAATAAAGCCCTTAACATCGCAGCAAGCAATGCCAGCCCAATAATTGGCGACAAATATTGCAATCCCACAATGGCTGTCATTTGTGCAAAATAAGACAGTTGTGCTTGCCCTGAATAATGCTGCTGATTGGTATTGGTTAAGAAAGAAATCGCTGTGTGTACAGCCAAGTCCCATTTCATATTGGGAATATGATCAGGATTCAATGGTAGCCATGCTTGTGTCATCAAAATTGTGACACTTGCCCCAAGCAATAAAATATTGCTCAGAACAAAAGCACCCAAATATTGTCGCCAGTTCATCCCACTGCGCTTGACACCGAGCACAGCATAAATCGGTTGCTCAATCCATTTAAACAAAGCGTCGCTTTTCATCGGCTTTGCTTGCATCACATCCGCAAGATAACGACCAAGCGGATAAGCCAACAGCAATGAAAAGAAAAATACAGAGATAAATTCCCACATAGCAAATGCCATTTAAAAATAGGTCAGCATTAGTATGGAAATTAACTGCGTAAATTATCTATATCCAAAATGGTAAACAGCGTAAATTCTGCGTAAATTTTCAGAAAAGAGCCGTTATTTCTTTTATATTTATCCAGAGCTCAAACTCATATCCAGCCACTTTTTTCGATTTAAAACTAAATTCAAAACCAATCTAAGCAACTATTAAATATAAATTTATTATAAAAAATAGTATTTAAAATACGATCATCATGTCATTAATTTTTAACTTGCTATTCATTTTGAATCATTTTAGAATCCGCACAACAAATTATTCAGGAGCTTCATTGTGAGTACATGCTCGAGGGACTGTAGTAGTCGATCGGTAATAGTCTAAGTATCCACAGAAGCTTTTAAGCCTCTCCTTGTGGATACAAGGAGAGGCTTTTTCTTTTTCCTCTCTCTATTTCTATTAGCAACCATGTTTTCTACATGTTTAGTTGCCAGTACTTGCATGCGCTCCATAACTTATGGGAGTAGTGCCTATGAAATTATATACTTTAAAAAAATGCACACTTATTACCAACATTCTCTTAGCTACTATTCCCATCACTAGTTATGCAGGACGCCCTATGGTCGTAGATGATGCAGCTCTAGTTTCATCTAGAAGCTGCCAACTAGAAACTTGGATGCAAAGAAATCAACATAATAAAGAATTTTGGGCAGTCCCTGCTTGTAATATTGGTGGCAATTTTGAATTAGCAGTCGGCATAGGTCACCTAAATTCTGATTCAGATCATAATAGCTTTGCCTCTTTACAAGGTAAAACACTCATAAAACCTTTAGAAACCAATGATTGGGGAATTGGCTTTTCATTTGGAACACAGATAAATACAAAGACAACCTCTCATCAAGATTTTTTTATCAATTTACCCATGAGTCTCTCAATTTTGGATGATCGCTTCATTTTTCATACCAATTTCGGATGGATACATGAAAATCACTCTCAAAAAAATTCAACGACTTGGGGTATCGGTACAGAAGCATCAATTTCTAGTCCATTTTCATTGACTGCTGAAATTTATGGAAATGATCGTAATGATTCATTTTTCCAAACAGGTTTTAGATACATGCTTTATAAAGATTCTATTCAACTAGATGCAAGCTATGGAAATCAATTTTCACATTTGAAAGACTCCTCTTTCTTTTCTATAGGTTTTGTTTTTCTCACCACCCCTTTTCTACCTTAATTAACGGAGAGCACACGTCATGAAAAAAAATCGTAAAAAACCAGTATTCCTTAACAGTATGGAAAATGAAATCATTTTTGCAGTATCCGCTCTCTATGCAATTATTGTGACGATTATGATCATTGTTCACTACATTCAACCTACAGAACAAGAAACTCGTTCGTCTTCTACCTCTGTTTCTCATACTAGCAAATAGTTTTATCAAGCTCATTACTACAGGAGCAATCATGATCACTAGTTACGTAAAATCGGGAAATACTCTTGCTATGTTACAAGGGCTACCGCTGGATATTGATCAAAATCTTGTCTGGGTTCAAGTCTATCTGCCTACAGCAGAAGAGCTAGAATTGTTGAATGATATTTTTTCCATTGACCTTATCAACAGTAATACTGGGGAGGTCGAGATTGATGATTATCATTATATAAGATCTGAACTATTGACTCTAAGTACCGAATGCCAACCTACCTTTGGAAAAATTTTATTCATATTAGGTGAAAAGGTTTTAATCACAATTAATTCAACAGAAAACTTTAGACCTTTTGAAAATGCTCTACGTCGTTTAAATAGAAAAGCTACTTACCATGAAACATCTCGATCTACTTTGCGTGTTCTACTGCAAATAGCAAATGATAATACAGATAATGTAATTGACTGTATTGCTGAAGGTTTAAAGGAAACATCTGATGAGATTTTTCAAATTTCTGAAGGTCGAGGTGAAGATGGAAAAGAATTAGGGGTACAAGACCTTTTAGAAACAATTATAAATTTGAATAAAAGAGAAGAATTGATCTCCCGATGTTTAGAATCACAACTATCTTTAATGCGTGTAGTACGATATTTAAATGGTGAAGTGGATAATATCACTGAAGTCGAACTTCAAATTCTAGTTTCTGAGCTAGCTGGTGACGTAGCTGAAGTTAAAGAATATGCTTCTTTTGAATATGAGAAAGTAAGATATCTTCAAAATGCCGTAACAAACATCATGAATATCAAGCAAAACCAAATTGTCAAAGTCTTCACAATTATTACGGCCGTGTTTTTACCGCCAACTTTAGTTGGTACTTTTTATGGCATGAACTTCGCTGTTATGCCTGAATTGTCTTGGGAGCACGGTTTTTTATATTCAATGATACTCACCTTAGCAGCAGCAATTCTTCCGTTAGCCTATATCAAGCATAAAGGTTGGTTGCGTTAAAATTCTTTGGGTTATCTACTTAGAATCAAAAAGAAATATAGCTCCTAAAGGGGACTAAAGAATTAGCCTCCTTTAGTCAACATTGTAAAGTCAATTCAAAGCCTGAACCAACTGCTGTAAACCTTTGGAAATGTGTTCTTGCTGTTTCGAGTACGCCACCTAGTGTATTTAAGTATTGTTAAATGCGAGAAGAAATGAATTGCTGGTTGTTTTAAGTATGTCTGATGCAGCTTCGATTTGTCATAGTCCGCATCATCATTTGCTAATGATCTACAAGGGAAATTCCCATTATAACTTTGATTAACTTATTAAAATTTGGAAGTACAATGCAGCATAAATACAAACAACCTGTCATAGACAGGGGCTCTTAAAGAATAAATTCAATCAAGATATTCCACATATGGCGTATTATACTAATAATAGGAAAGCTTAAAGAAACAAACACAATTCATGAAAAGAAATTCAGTATTCTTATACTATTTAGAACTTACAGCACCCTTTTATTATTTTTATATTGTTCCAGTTGCAATCGCACTGATCATTGTTAGTTTTGATTTTTCATTTTATGGCTTATTTCCAACAACAATTACCTCCACACTTTCGAGTCAACATAAGTTTCTAAACGACTTTTTTGCACTATGTAATTTCTTTGTGATTGGGCTAGTCATTATTAATTATTTTAGTTATCCGCTTAGTACTACACATGTAAGAAAAATACGCCAGCATTATGCAACACTGAACAAAAACCAGCGGTCTATTAATGGTTGGCTTGGCATTGTCTTTTCCTGCTTTATTTTAGGTTTCATTAACCTGACATGGTTTTTAATTGATGATGAAACTCTTCCACCATACAAAGAATGGCGTAAGGGAGATACCCTCACCTACTTGCGAAGTTTCGCACATCCTTATATTTCTGCTTTTGCCATTAGCTTTCAATATGTTATCATTGTACTCTTAGTATTAATGTTTACGAACATACTGAATAATCGGAAATACAGATCAAACTAAACTACCACCTAACCGATCATTCTTGATCATCTATTAATCTTAAAGAAATCTAAGAGTATTGAATTAAGCTAATAAACCCCACTTAGTTAAAATCAGATTTCACCCATTTATATTGCCGAACAAATTCCATAAAAGCCTTGAAGGTTGGTGGTAATTGTCGTTTGCTTGGATAGTACAGATATAAGCCTGAGTCATGAGGACACCAATCTTGCAAAACGCGTTGTAATTTTCCCTCTCTTAGTGGTTCCTCAATCAAAGCTTCAAACACATAGGCTAGGCGAAAGACACATGGCTTATCAAAATATTCTTGTTCCTGTTGATGGTTCTGAGAACTCTATTATCGCTATTCAGCATGCGATTAATCTTGCTAAAGCCTTCCACAGTAAGATTACAATAGTACAAGTTTTAACCATCGATTCCTATATCGCTTATGAATATCTTAGCTCTTAGCAAAGTAATCCTTTAATTGAACGTGCTAGAACATATATCCAAACAAATCTACAAAACATTTATGAACGGTTTGTAGCAGAAGCAAATGTTGAAATCGAGCTAAAATTACTTGAGGGAGAAAGTGTCACAGATACTCTCACAGAAGCAATTGAAAAAAATCACATAGATTTAATGGTGATCAGTTCTCATGGTCGTAGTGGGTTGAAAAAGTTAATTTTAGGTAGCATTACCCAAAATCTGATTTCTGAACTTAATATTCCTATTTTTATTGTTAAATCTTAGTTTTTATAAAAATTTATAACAAAAAAATAAGGAGGCAATCAACCTCCTTAATCTTAGTTCAAAGCCTGCACACTCTGCTGCAACCCTTTCTGGATATCTTGCACATGACTGACTTCATGTATTTGCTGATCCTGCTCTGATTTAGAATCCTCCACATAGAACTCCTCAACAATTTCCAAGCCCTCATCCCCACCCACCTCAAAACTAGCATTGCCATAACCCTGCCGTGCCACATGATCCAACGCCTCCTGATAAAATCCTGCTGCTTTGCTTTGTTCATCCATCTGTTTGGCTGAACTAATCGCTTCTTGCAGATTGATACCATCACGTAAAGTTAAGTCCACGTAGTAGATCGGGGTACGGTAGCTTTGGTTGGTGCTCTTACCTCTCAATGTGAGTTGTAATGGTAAGCATGAAAGTAGATCACCCGATGCTGCATGGTAGTAACTGAGTCGTGCTGCCAAAGTGCGAATACTGTTAAAGCCTGTGGTTCTAAAGATGAATGTGCCAAACTCATCCGATTCATCTAAATTGACGTAAAGTCTGCCATAAGGCTTACATAGTCCGCCCTGCGCTAATGGACATAAATCAGGGGATGGGCATGGATGTTGCTCAACGCCATGTTGCCCAAGTCGCTGACAGGTTTCACCATTACCTGAACAGATTAAACGTCCAGTCTGGCGGTCAAACAGACTGTACTCTGCCCGTAAGTTCAGTTCAGGATCGTTAAAGATCATGCGGACTGGAATACTTCTGAGCTTTTGGTTCTGATTGGGTGCTTTAGCCCTAAGCTGTTCATCCAGTGGATGCCGAACCCATCCATCCTTATTTTGGATTTGGCTGGTAATGGTAAATTGATCATCCCGCTCAGGCAGACGTTTACCATTCTTTTCGACGATTTTGCCGATACTGATACGACCTAAAACGGGTGGTGTGATTGCTAAACCTTTAATCATGGTGATGTCCTCTATATAGATGTATAAATTTAATTAAATAAATTTGGGCATAAAAAATCCCATGATCGACTTGATCATGGGATCGGTTGGTTTGGGTGATGGATTTCGGTATCTCAGTCTTATCCACCATTGGGATAAATCTGAAAACGTCGTGTCCCTGCTTTGGTTTGTGGAAACTGCTGTAGATATTCAGGATGCTGTTTAAGCAGGGATTTACTGTCTAGGCTGATCGAGTCTTGTGACTTTTTCCAAGTGATTGAACCACCTGTAAACACCGCTCGCTCCGCATCTTTCATCATCATTTGTAGTTGATGTTTAAGTTCATCAAAATACTGTTGGTGTTGCTCAACCTTATGTCGTTCCTCAAGCAACTGATTAAATAGATAGTTGGCTTGTTCATTTTGGCTGAGATCTTCCACCATTAATGGAATCTGTTCAGGGTAAAGCTGTTGTAAAGCTTTGGCTGCCGAATCAGAGGCATCGACACTCGGTGGAATATCCGATTCCACACATTGCCAGAAGTGTCGTTCAGCATTAATGATGTGCTGGATCACGGTTTCATTTCGAGTCACTTTATAGATTTTAGTTTCATGTCCACAGATCAAAGCACAGATATGTGCGGCCTGTTTACCTGTCACGGCTAACTGATGCTGCACTTGACACAACACATAAAGCGGCACACCATCTCGCCAGAGTTTTGAGCCATATTCCCCGACGGTTTTACACTCGAGAATCTGTACTTCATCACTACCCACTACGGCATAATCCAAGTTCGCCAACATAAAGTGTTTGTCTTCATCAGGGTGTTGTAACACTGCATTGACTCGACGGACTTTGTGATTGGTATGCATGCTGTAGTATTCAGCCACCAAAGGTTCCAACTGCTTACCCCAATATAACGGTGCATAGCCTGCACTTTCGTCCTCAATGTTTTGTTGCATCCGTCCTGTTTTGATCATCCAGAGTTCTAGCATCGACATATACGGATTTAGTCCACAAGCGGTAGCGGCATCGCTACTGCCAATCCCCTGTTTTCTGAATTCTAGCCATTGCTGGTAATTCATCTGTTTGGTATTGGCAAGACGCTTTGCTACAAGAGCTTTGGTTTTTCGTGGTTGCGTATTCGGTCGATCACGTTTAGTTCGAGTTCCGACTTCAACCTGTTGAGTCAGTGAGTTTTGAATGGTTGAATTCAGGTTTGGTGAATACGGCTGTAGCGGTGGATGATTTAAGGTATTTTGAATTTGAGTATGGGTATTCATTGCAATTATTCCTGTATGAGTAAAATCGTAAAAGCTGAATTTTGGGCATAAAAAAGCCACATCTGGAAATGTGGCTAAAGGTGTTGCTGTGCTTGTACGGTGTTACCGTATACTTAGGCTAATGGAGCTGGCTTAACTGAAACTGAATTAGGCAATCATTCGAAGTGCTTGTTCCAAACCTCTTTGCTTAATGGATGCACCTGCGCCAAACCAAGCTGAATCAAGTCGGTGATCGGTACTCATAGCACGACGTTCATGGTCACAAAACTCTGTGATGCTGCACAGCAAACCATAGGCGGTGTCCTTGGCTGAACTCAGTTCCGCCCCTCGCCCATGTCCGTTAAACATAGTCATGACTTTTGACATAGCACGTCCATTCGGTTCAGTTTTATTGTCCGTTTTGGATGGGCTTGTTTGATTTGGCATGGCTGCATTGCGATAGAACTGAATAATGCTTTCATCCTGTTCTGCCGTATTCAAATTGGTGTTGTTAAACACCGCATCAAAGTAAGCAGCAGCTTCTTGCTGCGTCACCTTACGCTGACTCAGTTGCTTCATTTCATACATATGCTCATCCCATGCACGAACTGAAATCCCCAATTGCTGTTTCACTTTCTCTGCATCAAACTTGGTGCTGTGCGGTACTTTAACCACACCTGCACTGGTGTTTTGTCCTTTGAGCGCAATGGCTAGAGTGTTATTACACACCACACGGATACTGGTGAACTGTGCAGTGGTAGCTAGTGTGCCATCACAAGAGGTGGCTAAAAGAATATAACCATTACTGACATCCTTCCCCTTGAGTGCTGAAGTCTGTCCAGTTTTAGCCAATGCCCAGAATTTCTTGCCACCTTTGAGTACGCCTGCGGTTTCTAGTTCAAAGCCTGATTGTTCAGTCAGGTCTTTGTAGAAGTGTAGGATTTCCATCGGTTGCACTTCCTGAAAGCGTTGACTCACTACCGATAACGGTGCATGAGTATCTGATCGGAAAAGCACTCGTTGTTCCTCAAACGGCATAATAATGCTCTGCCCCTTTTCATTCTGTGCCATGTAACTGACATCGGAGGATTCGATGCGCCAATCCATGCCTGCCTGCTCTGCCCAGACTTCTATGGGTTGGTTTGGAGTCAGTTGATTACCCAAGCCATGCCAAGGGGTTTGTCCGACAAATGCCATTGTTTCAACTAAATGTGCCATAAGAATAATTCCTGTATTAATTTTGAATGGGTAAAAGGGTTCGATTTAAATTTTGCTGAATACTTAATTGCGTAAATTTGGGCTAAAGCTGCGATCACAGTTGTTGCAGTAATACTGTCTGCGATAAGTTGGGTGTAGCGGTTGTTGCTGTTCATCTTCAGTGATCAACATCCAGATACCACCAATCAGTACCCCAACGATTGCGCCTGCTATCGGAGGAATGTTTAAACTTTTGGAAACACTGACACCCAAGGTGGCAAGTGCCATCGGTGACATCACGCTATTGGAAATAGGGTTATTGGTTGAAGTACTGGGTAAATGTTGGGGGGATTGCAGTTGTACCGTCTCTCGAGACTGGCAATAAGGACATGGCAAACTCATTGTGGTATTTCCTGTAAATGAATAAAAAAAGCCTGCTGGGGAAGCAGGCAAAATGATGGTTGTGTGTATTTGAAGCATTGTTCTCATTTAGATGCTATGTATTTGTATTTTTTTAGAATGCGTTTTTTATCATCAGTTTTAAGCAATTTTTGAATGATGCTTAAACAGATCAATTGACCTGTTTTTTAGCAGCGATTATCATGCAAGGGCTGACCTACATTGTCAGTCGGTTTTAGCAGACCGTTGTATATAGCGCATCAGACTTATTCTCTTCTGAGGGTAAGTTCTATGTGAAACCTTCTCGTCCCCCTTTGCGGTAGAACGGGAGGGGGACGCGTTCGCGCGTGCTGGTTCTATATGCCCAGTCTGCTAACCCCTTTTCGTTCTGCCACCATTATTTAGCAGTGATGCGGTAGAACTTCTAATGCATATAGGAGTCAACCATGACACATTTTACTGTGCTTTATTCCCCTACACTTTCTAAGCCTCTCAGGCATTTCATCCCAATTCATTTATCGCAAGCTTTCGCGGTGTCCTGATTAATTCAAGGCATTAATCAACTACTGCATCAATTTTGGTCAGTGGTGTTTTGTGCTGGATAAAAATCATGGAATTCATCGCACAGCTTATTTGAGTTGTCATTTTTGTACTCAGCAAAAGTATAGCTAGAGCCTGTGACAACCAAGCAGAAGGTATTTGAAATTACAGTCAATTTCATATGCAAGTCTAAGAATTTTAAAAATATTGGATGGGGAAATAATAGGATGAAATACGTTTCAATTGCACTTCTCACCAGCCTTACGTTGGTCGGCTGCTCAAAACCACAAAATGATAATGTAGAGAATAAAGAACTTACTCAAAAGATTGAAAAAATGTCATTGAATGATGCTGCCCCTGCACAGGCTGTTTCTTCTCCTTTGATTATCGCTCGCAATCAAATTACTACCCCACTAACCAAAACTGGAGAAAACTTTCAGGAACTCATCAAAGACGAGGGTTATTTTTCTTTTTATCCACCGTATAAAACCATCTCTGGATTACAGATGTTTGCTGAAAATGACGATGTGGCAGAGTATTGTGCAAACTGCGTGCATTTCCAATCCGTTCTCAATGATTTAAGAAATGTACTGGCTTTAAAAAACAATCAAGTTTTAGTAATCGGAAATACAGGTCACCAATTTCCCACTTTCACCTTTGCTTTAGGTGACGACTATTCTTTGCGTGCAGCGCATGACACGGCCATCAATTATATAAGATCGACGATGCAGGTGATTCCACCGCAAAAAGATCAATTTGAAAGTACAGCACAATATCAACAACGTATTCAGACACTTCAAAAAGAACTGGATAGTAAAAATGCCCATCTCAATTATGACTTAAAGCTTTTAGAAATCAGTCTAAATGCGACTTCTTCACAAAGTCAGTTCATGCCGAGCAGCTACACACCCAATGATCGACCAAGTGGTCCGATTGATAACTTTGCTTACTACGATGCTGACTCGAAACAATTACATTTTGAGAATATGAATTTCGCATCTGATCTGATCGTGAATTTCACCGCACCATCAACGCCAGAGTTAGCACAAAATATCATTACGGCTAGTGGGCAAAAGTATGTCGGTTACATTTTTAACTTCAATAACCATAAATTGGAATTAGATAGCTTAGTCATTTATAAAGCCAACAATACGCAAGTTGATTCGGAAAATGAGCCGATCGCAATCCTTGAACCGAGTACCATGTCCTTTCAACGCAAACATTTCAATGGCATAGAAAATGCCCGATTAAAGAAATTTGATGTGCCACTGAAAAAGCCAATTCCTTTTGATTTCACCTTGGAAAACTACACGCCGATCGAAAAGGTATTTAAAAAGATCGATGAGTAATTCCCACTTTTATAAAAAGTAAAAAATTGATTGACCAAACAATTAAATACACAGAGTTGGGCGAAAGCCCAACCCTGTAGATCACAATATCCGATTAAATATAGGCATGTGTAATGAATTTTATTCCATCTATTGTTTTATCCAGTGTGTTGCTGCTGACTTTAACCGCATGTAATTCAGGCAATGATGTACCAAAACCCAAAGATGCCCAAACAAGTGAGCATAGCACTGCTGATGCGACTGAAACGACTCATCAATCCGAAGATGATTTTCCACCCGTAGATAAATCCTTTCTGGAAAATGAGTCATATAATGTTGAGGAAGTGACTGAACCCACTGTACAAGAACAGTTTGAAGTCCGTGTACGTCGTGAGGAATCTCAATACTCCATGACAGGCTATAGCGATTTGTTAAACATCGTGTCCTTGAACGATGCTCCAACCACCATCACGGGGGTTTTAATCAATCGTGGCAATTGTAGAAGTAAAGGCACTTACGATTACCAAAATATGCGTTATGGCTCGGTAGCAAAGGTCTATCTTGGTTGTTCGGCTGAATATGTCCGTGAAGTGACGCTCACCACCAATAGTGGCTTAACTTATACCTATAATTTTTAGGCATTCAAAACACCAAATTCTGATGCGTGTGATAACGCGAAATTTGATGTTATACTGGACGAAACTGCTGACCGATTTCAGTCAGCAGTGTAGCCAATTTGATGCCAAAAACCACATTTTTGGCAGTTTTGACGAGTGTAAAGATGAGTCTTTACCTTAGAAAAATAACGTTTTTTACTCAACTACATATAAACGTTCAAAACTGAATGGCTTATCTTTTTCTTCATTAATCAGTTGATAGAGGTTGGTTGCTTTTATCGTAAATAAATCGATATTTCGATTCACCCTCACTTTAACCATGCGTTCAAGTTTTGGGTCATTTTGTTCAAAACACGTCGGTTGAATACGCTTATTATTGCTTTGCTCACTTGGCCTAAACAATTTTAACAATGGCATATCCCGTGAGTTGTATAAACCCAAAATCATAAAAAGCTCATCTTCATCAAAGTATTCAGTTTCATAAACAACTAACTTAAGCCGAGCCTTGTTCGACAGTGAACCATCATAATCAAGTCCAACTTTTGATCTCTTTAGAATTTCTGCCAAATAATCAAACAGTATTTTGATTGACTCATAAATATCAGTATTTTTATCTATCTGTCCACGCTGAACCATTAACTTATAAATGGTGTAACAAAGCAACCTTTCTATTCCCGCACCTTTAGGTGCGTTCTGTTTATTTTGCGAATAAAGGGTTTGGATAATTTTGTCCAATTGATCTAAATGTGATTTCTGCTCAGTACTTGCATTTTCAAGCAATAGTCTGTGATTTAAATCAAATTTTACGAATTCCAAATATTCAATCAAAACATGAGCTACAGGAACATTACAATTTTCAGCTAAGTGCAAACTTAGATATTTTTCGCTTCGATATTCATCATTAAACAAAGTCATATCATCAATGGTCTTATGACCAAATCTATATCCATTATTCTTGGCTAAGAATTCATAATCATTTAAATAGTTATATATTTGTTCTTCAAAATGTAAGGATTTCAAATGTTTATCACTATCTAAATTTTTATTTAAACGCTTAATCTTCGCAAAATAATTTACGATGCTAAACCACGTTAGAAATAAGCTTTCAAGGTTCGCATGAGATTTAACCAAACAACGTATATCAATATGCTCTGTTAATTTTAAATAAGCATTTTTTAATTGCTGATGATCAAGCAAATATTGCTTGAACTTCAATCGAAGTTTTTCCACTTTGTTATAAAAGGCTCCACTACCTAAGTGATCCATCACTAATGTTTCAAGCCCCCTATTTACCTTATGCTTGCCATACTGAATACGATCAAAAATATAATTTTCAATCCAGTTCTCAATTATATAATTTTGCGAAATCTGTGGCTTATTGGATAGCTCAAACTCAAAATCATTGACCAACTCTACAATTTCAAGTTCGTAAAACTGATTAAACCAATCATAAAATTCTTTAAATTTTTCTGAACTCTGTATCTGATTGATAAAGTTAATAATTTCTAGTTTTCGCTTAAATCGTACTGCACAATAATCTACGTCCAAGTTACACCTACAGTTTTAATATAATTTTCAGATACTTATAAAATATATTATTTTTTCACTTAAGAATATATTCACCATAAATCACAATCCAGTCGAACCAAAACCAATGCATTCTATGGAGTTCGATCATGACTAGTGATCTTAAAAATGAATCAATAAAAATCCTACGCTTGCCAGAAGTCATTAAAACATGCGGAATATCTCGTAGTTCAGTCTATGAAAAACTCAATCCGCGAAGTCGAAGGTATGACAAAGATTTCCCCACGCCAATAAAAATTGGAGTCTCTTCAGTAGGGTGGTTCCAACACGAAGTTCATCAATGGTTATTGGGGAAAAAAGCATAAGCCTGAAGTGCTTATCTTTTCACTCACACAGAACAGAATTCATCGATATGTCAGATAGGAGCTTGATCTCAAGTGCCCTTGTTAACCGTTGTTGCCTCTATTTTTTTAGTTTGTATTCTATATGATTAATATACATACACACTATTAACATATCTAAATGATTAATATAGTTATTTATATAATCTACTGATCTATATATTTATACATAAGATAAATAATAGATTCGAAATCAGTTCAATGAGTACAAACCATTAAATTTGTACTCATAACTTAATGAATTCAATATCTTATAGATCATATTCAGATTCAATACATACTATAGGTTAGATGGCAGCAATTTGTATTTTTTTTACAGATTGGAGCTATATCTATGAGCTTTATAGAAATGGATCATTTACCACCTAACTTCTTTGAAGTGGCGTGTAGACTTGAGCCCATGCAAACCGTACCTCCTCCAGAAGAACTGGAGCCATCAACTGAGGTTGAAGTTGAGACCGAAGAAGCATTATCGAAACAAGTTGATGAGGTCGGTATCAACGTTGAGCAAGACAATGCTTACTCAACTAATGCAGAGAATAGCACTGAATTACGAAAATTACTGACAAATAACCTGCTGTTTAAACAACAGTTAGACCCGCAAATTGTTGCATGTGTAAATGCTATTCTCTTATGCAATGAAATAAAAAAACAACGAGCAACTTATCTTTATCGTTGGATTCAGTCTAAGCAAAAAGACTTGGTTCCAGATCACTGGGAATTAATTTATCTCGAACTATCGGAATTAATTCGAAGTTTTTTATTAGCGACAAAAAAGTTAAACACCCCCATGCAGTTGAAGTGTGAAGAGTTTGGTTTAGTAACAGCAACGTTCAATCAAGTAATTCCAAGTGATCCATATATTTTATTTGATTTAGTTAATTACCCAAATGATCAGCTCAACGTACTAGATGCAAATGGAATGGCGACAGGTCTTAAAAAGTCTGTAGCTGTGATCAGTAATTCTATTATTCAAGGAATTTTTAAAGGCTTAAAAGATCCAAAATTTGTCCAACAGGTGAATGATCGTCGAAAGATGGCGAGAAGGCGTGAAAAGAATGCACTGAAATACGTTGATATGGTTCGCAAATCATACTCACGTTTATTGGGTGTACGTGTTGACTTTTATCTACCAGCAGATAAGAAACATTTTACCCATAAAGAAATCGTAGCGCATTTTCATACGATTTTACAGAAACTACGCCGCAGCAAATCTCTGCACTTAAAAGGCTACGTGTGGAAGCTTGAGCATGGCGTAGATCAGGCGTTGCATATTCATGGCTTTTTCTTTTTTTGTGGTAGCAAGCATCGTGAAGACATTAGCTTAGGTCGGATGATTGGTGAAATATGGGATAAGCAAATTGATGGTAAGCATAGCTATTTTAACTGCAATACCAGTAAAAATCGTAAGAAGTACAAATACGATGCTTTGGGCGTAATCAACCGTAATGACCAAACAAAATACGACAACATCGCAAAGGTGATTCATTACTTTGCCAAGTTTGAACAGTACGTCTTACATAGCAGCTTAGAACGCGTCAAGACACTCAATACGGGCATTTTGCCTCATCTACGTAGGCAGATGGGTCGTCCAAACCTGACCAAACATTATTGATCTTTTTAACCCTATTACAGAGATTTTCAACATGAACCAAGTATTTGTACCAAACGCACAACCTTTATTTGTTAATCATACTCAAACACCACCGAATGTTTACCCAAGTGGAACTGGTGGTTTTACTTCAAACGTCACAATAGTTCGGCCTGCTTTTGGGGATATTCTCTTTAGTCAAATTGCACTCGGACTGATAAATTTCTCCAAGCAGTTAGAGCAGGCTAAAATTAAGGTCTATGCTAAACCCACAGCAGCGTGCCCATACCCTGCTATGAACCCACTATTTGTTTGGGCCCTACAGCAAGCACCGCTATATGCTCATTTCATTGATCTATTTGAAGGTTTTGAACCTCATCCTCATTTAGAAGGCTTTCGTCAATTTTCACTGCAAAATATCGGTTTGGTAACCTCTCCGCAGCCTATTCCAAACTATATATTTGAAAATAACTTTGATTTTTTTCGTGGTCAGTTGTACGTCGCTAAAGCAAAGCTCCAAGCGAATAAATATGAAGCACAAGTGCAAAAACTTCGTAATGAACAAAAGACTGTTTTTCGCCGTGTCATGCAAACACAAGACCAAGCCAATTGCATTTTCTTAGAGTTACCATTGATTACGCTAACTGACCCACCCCATTACCAGACACAGGAAGAAGCAGAGAAGGAATCGATAAAGGTACTGAAGAAATACTTCCAGTGGCTACATGGGGCTAAACAGCTCAGCGGTATACTTTCTGATATCCAGTGGCGTATCGTCAAAGGGCTTGATCATAAGCTAACAGCACAAGCATTCATTTACATCCTAGGCGATGAAATTGATTATTTACCATTGCTCAAAGAACAATGGGAATTCACCTGCTCTGATTATCAGTTACGAGGCATTTTTCCAGAACCCAAACACACCCATTGTTATGATGGGCAAGGCATTGTTCAAAAGGCATGGCTACAACTAATTGAACGCGTACATGAGCCACTTGGTTTTTATCGTTATAAGGGCAATGGTATTACTTATGTTTGGAAAGAATACACAGGCAATGTTTAGTTGTCATCCATAATCGGAAAAGCACTCAAATTCAAAGTAGTCTACTTTTATAGGCTACTTTGAATAATCATCTAAAAACAGTATTTAGTTATTTATCATCAAAATTAGCCCAAACATCATGAATCATATGCTTGTTATTAACTTCAAATAGCATACAGACAAGTAATCGATATTTATCGATTTTTAAGGCCTCATTCACTGCATCTTCAGCCGTTTCGTAAATTTGCGCTAAATCAGGTATTTTTACATAAACTCGGTTAATCGATAATGCAGTTTCTTCAACTTTACCTACAAATTCATCTTGATCGTATAAGTGAATGACATAACCTATAAACTCAGCACTATTAGGTAACTCTAAGCGTCTTTTAGCCTCTTCAATAGTAACCTTCTCGCCCTCAAGGATTTCTTGCTGTGCATGTGCGATTCTCTCTTCTAAAGAACCTCTTTGTTTTGCTTGTCCCAATTCTAACTCCCCTTCACTGAATTGTAGTTGTAGCGCCTTCTACATATTTTGGAAAATGTTTTTGTAAATGTTCAACCCCATCAATTGCCTTTGCTTTGTATTTAAGCCTTTCTTGGAAAAATTGAAGTTTAGCTTTACATTCATCAAAAATTTCAGCCCATGTTTTGACTAAAATAATATAATTATCTTTCTCTGCAATAACACCATTCTCAAGGTCAATATAACGGGAATCTAATTTCATATCTCTATCTAAACTAATAGCGATAAAGGTCCATTTAGCTTTTGTTTTACTAAACCTTGAGTCTAGCCTTATAGCATCAGCATAATCTTGGATTTGAGAAATTTCATCTCGCCCGATTTTTACTCTTGGACGTTTCAGCTCAATAATTAAGTGATGGGCTGTATTTGGTTTATTATTTCGTGTTGTTTTAGAAAGCATAAGATCAACTATGCCCCTTTCTTTTGTCGGATGTTCAACCGCCTCTAAAATATCAACATCTTTACTTAGCAATTTTGAATGTTGCTTTAAACATTCCGTGAGTGACTGATCATCAACGGAAATAAAAAACTCCTCGCCAAAAACCCAACAATTTTCCGCTAACATACGGTGCAATTGCGTCCTTTCCTTTAAATTCTTCTTTCCGTCTTTTGAATTAATTATACTTTCAAGGCCATTAATAAATTTCAATCGATCCGTTACAACTTTAGATGCACTGATAATTGATGAGAGTGATACATCTCGAAGCAATTCAGCCAAATCATCTTGTTCCTCAGGCTTAAGATTCAAAACCTCATTAATAATGGTTTGAAGACTATTAGGATTCGTTTCCAGAGCCTGTTTCAATAATCTAAACTGAAATTTTCGATTCTCTTTACTAGTTTTTTCAAATTTATCAATATTATGAGATACCGTAGAAGCTACTATGTCAAATACTTGCCTTTCTACCTGCTCAACAATATTTGTAGTTTCAGAAGGATATGGATAAATATTTTCTTCTTTCCACTGTTCTACTAATGTGGCTGCTTTTTCAGCTTCTTGGGCTCTAAAGTGCCCTTTTATTATTTCTTTTGCTAAGCCTAAATTTTTTTGAACTGATGCATTGGAAGGAGCAAAATCTAAACCATGCATATTGACCATTTCTATAATGGCTTCACTTTCAATATAAGCGGTATATTTTTTATTTGGATAATTCCACCCCATATCTAACTTTAGATATGGAATACCATGATTACAGCTTAAATATGTAGAAGTCGTTTGTTTTGAACTTACCCATTCTGTAAGTTTCAAAGTAGATGAATAATCTTTTCCTTCGTAATTAATAAAATCAAGGTTGAAAGGGGTTACAGCCAAGATTATTTTTTTAGGATCTATTTTTTCACCATCAATTTCTAAGTTTATATTTTTATAATCGTAAAGATAAAATGCAAATGTTTCCAAAATTTTAGTCTTTGCTGAGTCGTTCAATTTTCTTATTTTTTTAGGTACATCATAAGCTTCAAGAATAACACCTGACTTTAAATTTTCATCTGATTCCACAGGATCTGAAATCTTTACATCAGATGGGTTATTTAAATGCATGGCTACTTTGTAGGTAAATAATTTATCTAAACTTTCATCTTTGTATGTAATTGACCAATTTACTGTTGCACCTAAAGAAAATGCTTTTAGACGGCCTTTGCCTTCTTTTCCATGTAAAAAACGGCCATATACATCACTTTTAAGTTTATTTTTCTTTTTAGACCCGCCTAAATTTTTAAAAATATTTTTTGCTTCTGAAAAATGAATACCAACACCATCATCAATAATTTTTATTGAGTTCAATGAGTCTAAACCATTATCTTCAAAAACCACTCTGACATTTAAAGCATCAGCATCTAATGCATTCCAAATTAACTCAATCAATGCATCAACAAGACTCGTTTTACCAAGCTTACTAATAAGGTCATTTTGTATTGTTAATTGTACTGAATGAGCATAGTTCATAAAATTTCAAATGATGGTCTAAATTTTAGAATTTCGAGTATAAAATATTCTTTTTCAATATGCTTAGTTATGAAATAAAAAATCTTAAAAAGAGTTTAGAATTATTATTGTTTTTTTAAACCTATTTCCCATCCCATCCAAAATCATCCGATTAATACTTTTTACATCCAAAATTTGATGAGGGGTAGGTTGAGGGGTAAATATACAGATAAAAAAATAAGCCCTTGTAAAAACAAGGGCTTATTTAGATATTTGGCGGAAGCGGTGAGATTCGAACTCACGGAGGACTCACACCCTCGTCGGTTTTCAAGACCGGTGCATTAAACCGCTCTGCCACGCTTCCAATGGCGGCTATCATATAAATAAAAATTCAACTTGGCAAATCTTTTATTCAAAATAATGCACTGAACGCTCAAAATAAAATCAACAGCTTATAAATTTATTGATTTTGAGATTTTTCATAGCGAATTGAGTTGATATACCAAAGTTTTTTCCCTAGAGGAGTGATGACCTCAACTTCGTCGTCCACTTGTTTACTCAATAAAGCACGCGCCATTGGTGATTCAATGGATATATGTTGTGGATGATGATCATATATTTCATCGACACCGACAATACGTAAGGTTTTTTGCTCGCGAGCATCATTTTCTATCTCTACCCAAGCTCCAAAGTAAACTTTTCCTTCTTGCTCAGGGACATAATCTACAATTTTTAATTCTTCTAAACGCTTTCCTAAATATCTAACCCTGCGATCAATTTTCCTAAGTAATTGTTTATTATACTGATAATCAGCATTTTCCGAACGATCGCCTAAACTTGCTGCCCAATTTACTTTTTTAGTGATCTCAGGTCGCTCGTCATGCCAAAGCTTTTTCAACTCGGCAACCAATAAATCATGTCCTGTACGAGTAATTAAATTCGATTTCATAGATAAAAATACGCTATTACAACATTCCATTTACAAGATTTAGCATTGTATTCCTTATTTGATCATCACCAAAGTGTATAAATTTTATTCTTTTTCAAATCAGACTGTTGTGATGTATTTCTCATTTTTTTACTGTACAAAATTTGACAATCAGTTTTTTGACCCTTAATATGCGCCCCTAAGTTAGTTTTTGTTTACTTTTTATACATTTTGTAAATGTTGTGAAACATTTATTAAATATCCGATCAACCCAATGTCATTTTGAATGACGTTCATGACTTGCCCACCCCTTATCGAATTTATCAACTTTTAAAAGCGAAGTTTTTGTTTTCTGAGCTTTTAGGGCATAAATTATCTGTAGCGGAGACAACATGCACAGTAATTCAAGTTCTGGGTCTAGGCCTAGCCTTAACTCTTTATCTTCTAAACGTCCATTTCAAGCTTTAGCTTTAGGATTTGCAATCCTTCCTTTTAATAGCTTGAATGCTGAGAAATCTCATCAATACAACACAGTCGTAACGACAAAAGTTTTAACCGTGGTTGCTGTTGAAAATCCAACCACAGTTTTTAAAGACGGCGAATTTTTACATGGTTTCGGTTACGATTTAGCTCGAAACTACGCACAAAGTCTCAACGTAAAGTTAGATTTTAAGACCGTACCTGACAATGCCACTGCTCTAAAGTGGATTGCTCAAGGCAAAGCAAATCTTGCAATGACCACAGCAAATCTTGCAACGATAGAAAGTAAACAACTTGTTTCCTTTTCTGCAAGTTGTGGCGATCAAGCAACTTTGAGTAAAAATGGTTTAAACCCTCAATTAAACTGGGTGTTTAAACAAGCTGACGATCCACTGACTTTAACTGCGAGTGGTTTTGTTTGCCAAAGCAAACAGTCAGGAACAACTCAGCAATTAGCCTCTTTTTATAATCGTAATGTCGTTAAACCTGAATCTTGGTCAACGATTCAAAAAGACCTCAATCAGCGTCTTCCAATCTATAAGGCAAGCTTTAAACAAAGTGCTGCGAAATATAATTTAGATTGGCATTTATTAGCTGCAATTGGTTATCAAGAATCATATTTAAAACCCACTTCGGTGTCTCCCACGGGTGTTCGTGGTTTGATGATGCTGACGAGCAGCACAGCGCAAGCTATGGGTGTAACTAACCGTACAGATCCAATACAAAGCATTCAGGGCGGTGCAAAGTATTATGATCTTATGTTAGATCAATATGAAAATGTTCCCTATCCAGATCGTAACTGGTATGCGCTGGTTGCATACAATATGGGACCAGGTGCAGTAAATCAGATTCAAAAACGTATTAAGGCTCAAGGTAAGAACCCAAATCAATGGGTAAACCTATATGACTATTTACAGCGTAATCAAGCGCGTAATGGTCGTTACAAGCAAGCATTACAGTACGTCACCCGAATCCGTACATATCTAGAGCATCTAAAAACGAGTAATCGTATCGAAGTTTAAAATGCTCAGAGCAAAAAAAAGCTTACCAACGGTAAGCTTTTTTTTATGAATAAACTTATGCAGTTTGTTCAAGAACCTTTTTGAATAAATCTTTTTGTTCTTGGCTAGGCTTAGCAGTTTGTAATGCCATCAATTGAGACATGTCGCCTTGCACTTTAATTTTACCTGTCATGAATGCTTGCATAGCAGCTGCCATATCAAACTCTAAGAACACTTTACGTAGAGTCTCTGCATCCATATTTAAAGTTGTTTTAGCATTTGGAGATAAACCCTTTTGGATTTTACCAGCGTCTAAAGCTAACTCTGTATTTCCAGCTGCATCTGTTACAACCAAGTTAATCGCTAAGTTTGCAAGTGCTGGTGGTAAATTTAAATCACCTGCTTCAGCAGTAAGTTTTTCAACAGTTGCAAACCAATCATCAGTTAAAAATGCAGCCATGATTATTCCTCAAATGTATTTGTTCAGTTTCTTGTGCCATCTATCCAGACGACATCACATGAAGCTTTTTGCTCGTGCCCTGTTATAGCATGTAATTTTTATTTTAGGCTATGATTTTTTGTACGCGATATTCAATTTTTAAAAAATTTATAAAGAAAAGGCACTTATCAAAGTGCCTTTTAAAAAACTTTTACATTTTACTCTGCAGCAAAACTCAAATTCACCACATCGAGACGATTTTTCATTTCTTCTGGATCTTTCATATCAAACTCACGTTGACTATCCAATGCCTCGAAATCAAATAATTCACGGTCCGCTAGTTGTGATGGAGAAACATTCTGTAATGCCCCAAAAATACTATGTAAACGTTTCGGATATTGTTTATCCCATTCACGTAGCATGTCATTGATGATCGCACGCTGTAGATTTTCTTGCGAACCGCAAAGATTACAAGGAATAATCGGGAACTTTCTTAACTCTGCATATTTGATGATGTCTTTTTCTTCAACATATGCCAATGGACGAATCAGAATGTTCTTTTTATCCGAAGACAATAATTTTGGTGGCATCGCTTTTAAACTGCCGCCATGGAACAAGTTCAAAAAGAATGTCGCCATGATGTCATCACGGTGATGACCTAATGCAACTTTGGTCGCGCCAATTTCTTGAGCAAAACCATAGAGTGAACCACGACGTAAACGAGAGCAAACGGCGCAATACGTTTTACCTTCTGGCGTTAAACGCTTAGTAATCGTATAGGTATCCTTCTCAAGGATATAATATGGAATGTTATTTTCTTCCATATAGCGTGGTAGCACGTCTTCTGGGAAACCAGGTTGCTTTTGGTCAAGATTCACAGCCACGATATCAAAATTGATCGGTGCAATGCGCTTAAACTGCAACAAGATATCAAGCAATGTATAACTGTCTTTACCTCCAGACACACATACCATTACCTTATCGCCATCTTCGATCATGTTGTAATCACGAATTGCATGCCCTACTTGGCGACGAAGTTTTTTCAACAGGCGATAATACGCCGAACTTGTCGGAAGTTCTGGCTTGAAATTAAATCCTTGGTTGGACTCCACTGGCGCGTACATAGACGTGATTTACCCATAAACAAAAATACCGCGAGATTTTATCCGATTCCGAAAATTTGCGCACCAAAAGAATTTTTCAATTTCTTTCATTCGTCATATTTAAAAAGGATACTGACAAAACCTGCATCAAATTTGATCAGATTTAGCTAGATTGCTTATATTTCAAACTTTTCCACAGTTTTCCACAAAACCTGTGGATAAAATTGTGGATTTCTTCGCTATTGACAAACTGCTTTTATCTGAAAATAAGGCTTCCGATCAAATTGATCACTTTTTAACCAACACTTTTTAACAATTAAAATCAATTACTTATATATGTCAAGTTTTCGTTTTCAAAAAAAATATTTAATTTTTTTTGATGAACATTCGCACAAAAGGACTTGATTTTTGTCAGACAGTCAAAATTAAAAAAATTGTAGCAAAAGTTTTTTTTATGATTTTTTTTGTTAAACTGCTGTGAAGAAATTATGCTTTTTTTTGCGAATATTATAACGATGGATAGTAAAAATTATTTTTTCGCCCTTTGGTTGGGGACAGTCGGTTTAATGAGCTGCTCAGCAATATATGCTGGTCAGACCATTTATCAATTCAAAGATACTAACGGCACTACACTTCTCACCAATAAGAAAAAGGCAGAATATAGCCATCTCAAAGTGGTAAAAGCCACTTATTATCCTGACAGTAATATTCACAGTTATAGCAACTGGGGTGCGAGTGAAGCTTCAGTACTTCCTAGCTATAGTCGTAATAAAAATGCATTTGATCAAATAATTCGACAAGCAGCTCAACAACATGGAGTTGCAGAAGGATTAATCAAAGCCGTGATGCATACTGAATCAGGATTTAATATCAACGCACGTTCTCCTGTTGGCGCTCAAGGTTTAATGCAACTCATGCCAGCAACGGCTCGACGTTTTAATGTAAGTAATGCATATGACCCTCAACAAAACATATATGCTGGTGCAAAATACCTCAGTTGGTTACTACGAAGATTTAATGGAAATACTCAACTTGCACTAGCAGCCTATAATGCTGGAGAAGGTAATGTTGATAAATATGGTGGAATTCCTCCATTCAGAGAAACTCAAGATTATGTCCGTCGAGTAACTAGTCGTTATCAAAACTTATATGCTTCTGGTCTAGGCATGAGTAATTCATCGTCTGCTCAAAGTGGACAAGTACTAGCTCAGTCTGCGAACTACACTACTCCACCACGAAGCGAACCGAGTCCCCCACCAAAACAATATAACCGACAAATCATTACCCTAGCTGATGGTACTTTTACTGATGCACCATCAGGTACATATACTACGGCAAATGCAACTGCATCAGCCCGAATAAATATTAGCGAATGATCGTTTAGCCTATATTCTCATACTATGATTTTAGTGTTGATTTTATAACTTTCTCACTCGCTAAGTGACTGTTTAAATACTAGTTCATTGTTTTATTAGCTTAATGTATCTACGCCCATTTTTTACTTGAATTTTTAAGCATTGCCCTGCATATTATGATCATGATTTAAATTTATAAATCAGATTACTTTTTCTTTACATGAGGGTTTTCTCAATGATGCGGATTGGTTTGTTCTTGCTAACCAACCTCGCGGTACTGGTTGTAGCTGGCATTATCTTGTCACTCTTCGGTGTCGGTAGTTACCATGGCGCGGGTGGCTTGAATCTAGGCAACCTTTTGGTCGTCTGTTTTGTCTTTGGTATGGTGGGTTCATTAATTTCCCTCTTCATGTCGAAGTGGATGGCTAAAAAAACCACTGGAACTGAATTAATTGACCCAAATGCGCCTCGAAATCAGGCTGAAGCGTGGTTGTTACAAGAAGTTGCTCAATTATCCCAACGTGCAGGTATCAAAATGCCTGAGGTGGGTATATTCCCGTCATACCAATCAAATGCGTTTGCAACGGGTTGGAACAAGAATGATGCTTTAGTAGCTGTATCAACTGGCTTACTTGAGCGAATGAATAAAGATGAATTGCGTGCGGTTCTTGCACATGAAATCGGTCACGTTGCTAATGGTGATATGGTCACTTTGGCATTAATACAAGGTGTTGTGAACGCCTTTGTGATGTTCTTTGCACGTGTAGCAGGTGATTTCATTGACCGCAATGTCTTTGGTCGTGAAGATGGAGAAGCACCTGGTCTTGCTTACTTCGCAATTACCATTGTTCTCGATATCGTATTTGGTATTTTAGCCTCTACGATTGTGATGTGGTTCTCTCGTCAACGTGAATACCGCGCAGATGAGGCTGGAGCACGTTTAGCGGGTAAACAAGCCATGATTTCGGCATTACTCCGTTTACAAGCAGAATCAGAAATGCCTGATCAAATGCCAAAAGAAATGAAAGCTTTTGCGATTACTGAAGGTAAAGAGCAAGGTTTCAGCTTAGCAGCTTTATTCCAAACTCACCCAAGTATTGAACAACGTGTAGCAGCTCTACAACAATTAAATGTTCAATAATTCAAATAGATTAAAGAAAATAAAGCCTCCTTAATGGAGGCTTTATTTATATTTATGAGTGCAAATTAAGCCGATTAGAATGACTGATAAAGTTGCCATAAATAACTGACACCGAGCCAAACAGCGAGAATCAGTAAGATCAATACAGCAATTCCTAATAGATCAGGAATACGTAACCAAATCCAACTTACAATAGGATTACGCCAAAATGCTGAGGTCTTTTGCTTTTGTTCCAAAGACTCATGCAAAAAAGGATGTACCACATGAATATCACTATGCACTTGGTATTCTTCTTGGATGTGGTCATGCACAATCTCTAATGTTTTACGACTTGGACGTATAAATACATCAAATAGTGTCCCAACAATCGGTACAAATCCAACCAGCATATCGAGAATGGCAAGCTTAATTACACCAGCTAATTTATGTTGCGGTACACCAACTTCTTTTGCCTTTTTAAAGGCATACATGGTCAGAATGAAACCCGCAATATCTCCTGCAAATGGGATTGTGCTTAATGCAGCATCCGCACCAACGCCCTGTTTCGTGAAGGGAATTCGGACTAAACTATCCATTGTGTTGGCAAATTTAGCTAAATCTCGCTCGACTGCGATTGCTTGCTGTTGAGTTAATTTTTTTTGTTCTGTTTGACCAGTCATCAATCTAACCTAAAAACTACGTTTATGCTTGAGAATAAAGTAGTTTTTAGATTTTGTCGGTACATTTATTATTAAAATTTAGAATAAAATCATTGAAGCAATAAACAAATAAACAATGACACCCGTTGCGTCACAAATCGAAGTAACTAAAGGCGCAGAAGCACTTGCAGGATCTAAACCAGCTTTATTCAGAATAAAAGGCAAACTCATACCAATCAAACACCCCATCAATACGATTCCCATCATACTTAGGGCAAGGACTAAAGCCACCATTTCATCACTACGGAAAAAACCTAGTAATGATACGGCGATCGCCATTGTTCCCCCCAAACACAACGCGACTAGGCTTTCACGTACGAGTAAGTAAAACCAGTCCTTAAATTGGACATCGCCTGTCGCTAAAGCTCTCACCATCAGAGTAGATGATTGCGAACCAGCATTTCCTCCACTCCCCACAAGTAACGGTAAGAAAAAAACTAAAACTAAGTTTTGGGCAATCACATCTTCGTAGTGAGCTATTCCGATACCTGAAAGCAAACTACCAAAAACTAAAAACACCAACCAAAAGACACGTTTTTGATAGAGCTGAAGAATCGGAGCAGATTTAATACTAAGTTTCGATGATGCATTTACTGCACCTACTTTTAAAAAGTCTTCTGTTGCTTCTTCACTAGCAACATCCATCGCATCATCATAGGTCACGATACCGACCATCATGCCCTTGCGATCAATAATCGGCAATGCCAATAGATCATAACGTGCAATCGTCTTTGCAACCTCATCTTGATCTGTATCGACATAAGCTGTGAGTACATTAGTTTCCATAAGTAGATTAATATTTTGATCTTCAGCTGCTAAGATGAGTTGCTTTAAGGATAATACACCTAGAAGCTTTCTAGCTTCATCGAGAACATATGCAAAATAAATCGTCTCAGTGTCAGGGGCCTCTAAACGCAACATTTTGATTGCCTCATTGACCTGCATATTGGGTTTTAAGGTTGCATATTCCGAACTCATAATCGCACCAGCTGTTCCTTCTAGATAGGATGCTAGCTGGCGAATATCTTCTCTTTCAGCCTGTGCGAGTGCAGGCAACAATGCATTTTGTTGATCTTCATCCAAACACTTAAATACATCTGCACGTTTATCAGATGACATTTCACCTATGATTTCAGCCAAGGTATTTCGTGGCATAACTTTTGCTAATTTGACTTGTTCATTCGGTGCTAGATATGAAAACACATAGGCACGATCAGGCAAATGGGTCAATAATAATTGACTTTGATCTAAAGATAACTGGGTCAATACATCTGCAATATCAACAGGGCGAAATGTTTTTAGTGATGCTAGAGCGAGTTCGATATGATTATTTTTTAACGCGTCGCTTAATAAATATAAAAAGTTGTTATAGCTCATGTGGATCTCTTCACTACAAATAAGCAGCAATGAAAAGTGATGTACAGTCAATTATTTGACTGATAAAAGAAGCTCTTCATCCTGATTTTGATGAATAAAAAAATGTGAAATTATGAATAAATCACAACTATGTATGTCCATTTAGGGAAAAAAACCTCTTAGAACCGCTTATACGGCAGGGCAAAACTACAAATATTTCTTTTTTTACTCAACCTACACAACAAAAATGAACAATTTGACTCAAAAGTAAAATACCCCCTATCAAATTGTTCATCCGAAAAACTTAAAGTTTTAATGATCTATAATTTTGCAGTTTTCATTTTAGGCTTAAAGTAATGTGTGACTAACACGTACATAAATGGAATAAATATCAGCACCAAAACAGTTCCAAAAACCACACCGCCAAACACACTAAAACCAATCGCTTGTCGGCTCAGCGCCCCTGCTCCTGTTGAAAACATTAATGGGATAACACCCGCACCAAAAGCAATTGATGTCATTAGAATCGGTCTTAAACGTAAACCTGCCGCATGCAATGCCGCATCTAAACTATTGCGACCCTGTTGCTGTAAGCTTGCTGCGAACTCAACCATCAAAATTGCATTCTTACATGACAAACCAATCGTGGTTAATAGTGCAATCTGAAAATAAATATCATTAGCAAAGCCAAATAGATAGCTAAAGATAATCGTTCCCCCAATTCCTAAAGGAATGGCTGCCATCACAACAGATGGAATAGACCAACTTTCATAAAGTGCTGCTAAACAAAGGAAAATAAACGCGACTGAAACCAGATATAACCAAATCGCTTGATTACTCGATTGTTGCTCTTGATAGGATAGACCACTCCATTCCAATCCGACTTCGGGCATTTGATCTACTAAAGTTTGAATCGCTTGCATGCCTTGCCCACTGCTAAAACCAGCAGCTGCATCAGCCTCGAGATTGATCGCAGGGTAACCCATAAAACGCTCTAACATCGGTGGTGCACCTTGCCAATCTATTTGGCTGAATTGAGTAAAAGGCACCATTTGTCCACTGGCATTTTTTACATACCAATAGTTTAGATCCTCAGGCTTTGAACGATATGGTGCATCACCTTGTAAATAGACACGTTTGATCCGTCCACGATCAATAAAGTCATTGATATAGCTTCCGCTCCAAGCAGTAGATAAAGTTTGGTTAATATCATTTACATTAAGACCATGAATCATCGCAGCCTTATAATCGATCTTAATATTTAATACGGCTTGATCATCATTGCTTTTTTTATCGAGATTCTCTACAGAATCCTGCTGATTGCCCTGCTGTTGTAAAGCTTCAAAAGACTTCACAAGACTATCCCGCCCCAAACCTTGAGTATCCTGAAGCCAGAAATCCATTTTGTCTGAGTTACCTAAACCGCGAATCACTGAAGGCATAATCACCATGATTCGCGCTTGATTATTTTTGGAAAAATATTGCATCGCTCTAGCACGAATCTGTTGAGCACTATTTTCTGAACCAGGTCTATCATCCCAATGTTTAAGAGAAATAAATGCTTGTCCAAGGTTTTGTCCTGTACCAGAGAAATTTCGACCATGGATGACCATGACACCATTCAAATTTGCTTTTTCATTTTCAAGGAAATAATCAGAAATCGTCTTACCTACCGCTTCTGTTTTACTCATCGGTGTACCTTGTGGAAGCGTAAATTGTACTCCCAGCAAACCTTGATCTTCTTGAGGTAGGAAACTCGTTGGAAGAATTCGATAAACCAAAACAAAACTTGCAATTAAGCCAACAATCGCGATTAAAGAAAATACTTTAAAACCAATAACCTTACTTGAAAACTTCAAATAACGCGTTTTGATATTGTCCAAACTATTATTGAACCAGATCGCCCATTTCGCCTGTTTCTGTTGCGGTTTGAGTAAAATGGCGCACATTGCTGGAGTCAAAATCAAAGCAACAAAAAGTGATAGCACCATGGCAACGACAAGGGTTATCGAAAACTGTCGATAGATAATGCCTGTTGCTCCACTAAAAAACGACATCGGAATAAAAACCGCAGTTAGAACCAAAGTAATCCCGACCAATGCTCCACTGATTTCCTGCATGGACTGAATCGAAGCTTGTTTAGCACTTAATTGCTGTTCGTGCATAAGACGTTCGACGTTTTCAACCACAACAATCGCATCATCGACCAACAGGCCAATTGCCAATACCATCGCAAATAATGTCAGGGTATTAATGCTCATCCCTAAAACAGATAAAACAGCAAACGTCCCCAAAATCACAACGGGTACGGTCACAGCAGGAACGAGTGTTGCTCGCCAGTTTTGGAGGAAGATAAACATCACTAAGACAACGAGGATAATTGCCTCAACTAATGTCGAAACCACTTGTGACATAGACTCTTTTACAAAAGGAGTATCATCACGTGGATACACCACAAAATACCCTTCAGGTAATGCTTTTTCTAATCGTGCGACCTCTTTATATACTGCATCAGCAACTTGCATTACATTTGCACCAACGGTCAATGACAGCGAAAGACCTGATGCTGGATAACCATTTAAACGGTTAAAGACCTGATAATTTTCTGCTCCTACTTCAACGCGTGCGATATCTTTTAGATAAATAAATTGCCCATCATTATTTGCTTTTACGACGATGTTTTCGAATTGTTCAGGTGTTCGTAACAAAGACCCTGAGGTCACTTTCGCATTCAGATATTGATTTTCAACCGAAGGGAGTTCTCCAATTGCACCTGCAGCTACTTGAGTATTTTGATTTTCTAATGCTGATCGAACATCACTAACTTGTAATTGATAGCTCTGTAGTTTTTGTGGATCCAACCAAATTCGCATTGCATACTGCGAACCAAAAATATTAACTTCACCAATCCCTTCAATACGGCTCAAATTAAGCTCAAAGTTATTGGTCAAATAGTCAGAAATATCTAAATTTGTTGAACGTCCAGATTTATCACCTAGACCAATCACCATAAATGAATCGCTTAGTGACTTGCGTACGTTCACCCCTTGACGTTGAACATCTTCTGGCAAACGATTGATTGCCCCATTAACTGCATTTTGGACTTGGACTTGTGCTTGATCTGGATCTGTGCCCTGTTCAAAGAACAAACTTATTCGGCTATTACCACTCGCATCACTGCTGGAGCTAAAATACAGTAAATTGTCGATTCCTTTGATCTGTTGTTCAAGCACTTGCGTCACACTGTCTTCAACAGCTTGAGCATCTGCACCACTATAAGTTGCAGAAACAGTAATTCGAGGAGGCGCGATATCTGGATATCGCTCAACAGGGAGATTTTGTATCGAAAAAATACCAACCGCCATAACGATAATCGCGAGTACGGTGGCAAAAATTGGTCGCTCAATAAAAAACTTGGATAGCATGGCTGTTCATTCCATTTTCTGAAACAGTCAATTGTTAAATGAGACTAATAAGAGTAGTTCAGTTCTTGATCATTACTGAACAATTAAGCAAACACCATGCCTTTTAACATATCATTTCAAATCGAAGAAAATGAGGAGAAATAATGGATTTTATTACAAGGTTCACATCTTTAATATATGAAGCATTTTGAAATGAAGATCATACATTTAAAATTAATTTACTGCGCAATCAAATACTTCACAAATACAGATTGACAGGTCAAGAACTTCCACAGATATTAGCGTGTTCGGCTCTCTCTCCCAATGTACTTGACATTTATGACGGCAAGCTTAAAAAGTTTTAATATTCTGCTACTTATTCTGCTGCCTGCTCTCGTTACAGGTGGTTTGTTAATTGTTGCAGGAAACCTATCAGATGGTTTACGTCTAGGTTTTTTATCCCTACCAGGCGTTATTTTTACTTACTTTGCGATCACGCGAAGAAAAACATATTGGTATATTTTTTCTTTGTTGTGGTGGTTTATTTTTTTACTCGACTCACTACTCAGATCAAGTACATGGTTTCTGTTTAGTAGTGATAGTGAAGCCTACTTTATTATTGAAGCGATTGCCAATACTAATCGCCAAGAAATTTGGGAATTTCTACAACTTCATTCAGTCGCAGTATCTACTGTTTTTATCAGTTTAATTATTCTCATCGCGCTGCATAGTTTTGCAGTCTTTAAATTAATTAAAGTCCAACATGTAGAGCAAATTTGGCAAAGTAAAATCTTTCGCTCATTTATCATTTTGCTTACTGTATTAAGTTTGACTAGCTATTTGATGAAACCTTCTCGCAAGGTGCATCCTCTTATTTTTTGGACAGAATATCAAACTAAGATTCAAGATTTCCGTGGGCGAGTAAAACAACATAAGAATGTACATAAGCAATGGGATTTAAGTGCTGAAAAAAATCTAGTCATGACGCGACAGGCCAAAGGTAAACAAACCCATGTCCTAGTGCTTTCAGAAAGCTTAACCAGTTTGAATCTTGGCATTTGCGGTTACCCTAGAGATACCACACCTGAGTTGAATAAACGACTTTCAGAGATTAAAGTTTTCTGTAATGCATTTTCGCCATCGCCATCTACCATCAATGCTTTACGTGTTTTATTGACTGAAAGCCCTGCATCAGAACATAAAAAATATTCACCCGAAAGTGTATTGGCTTATGCTCGAGCAGCAGGATATAAAATTTATTGGCTAAGTAATCAAGATGATAGTTATCTATCATCATTGTTTGGCTCTTATGCGGATCAAGCCATTTATAAAAATACCCGTTCAGGTCGTAGCAGCTCATCTTTAGATGAAAATTTACTGCCTATTTACCAGCAGGCACTTGCTGATCCCGTCGAAAAGAAACTTATTATTTTACATCTGATCGGGACTCATCCTAATTACCAAGAACGCTACCCAACGACATTCAATAAATTTAATAGTAATAGTAATGATCGTGTTGAATCAGATTTAAAAGCACGAAATATCGATCCTTGGATTCGTTCCTTACGTAATGATTATGACAATGCAGTGCTATATGAAGATCATTTATTGGCAAAAATGCTGGACACTTTAAGAGCTGATCATTTACCTGATTTTAGATCTTTCACGGTAGTTTCAGATCACGGCAATGAAGTTGGACATGAACTAGATTATGCTGGTCATAGCCCAACGACCAAAGCAGGCTACCAAGTTCCTGTCATCATGTGGTCGGATAAGTTAAATTTAACAGGCGTGAATAAAGACACAAATCTCAATACTGCTGAACTGGATCAGAATTTAATGCATATCATGGGCTTGAAAGATAAATCCTCTTCCAATCATTCGTATTGGCTAGAGCAAGATTATCGTTTTACACCTGAGGCAAATTGGCCCTACTGGGAAAATAAATCCTAAGAAAATTATTATCTCACCCAGTTTGATCAAGAGGTTAAACTGGGTTTATTTTTATCTATAAAAAATTCATAAAATTATCATCTTATTGTCATCCATTTGATAAATTTAATTTGCACAATGACTGCTTTAATTAAAAATGAAAGAGTCAATTTATGTTAAAAAAAGCAGTGATTTGCCTGAGCTTACTCAGTTTAGTTGGTTGTAATGATGACAATAATGATCAAACCAACTCCAAACAACCGAATTATGAGCTACCGAAAATCTTAGTCGTTGGTCACCGTGGTGCTAGTGCTCTACGCCCAGAACACACACTCGCCTCCTATCAAAAAGCTATCGAAGATGGTGCAGATTTCATTGAACCCGATTTAGTTTCGACCAAAGATGGTGTGTTAGTCGCACGTCATGAAAATGAAATTAGTGGAACTACCAATGTTGCAGAATTGCCAGAATTTGCTAATCGTAAAAAAACTAAAGTCATTGACGGCGTAAGTATTGAAGGCTGGTTTACAGAAGACTTTACCTTAAATGAGCTACAGCAACTGAAAGCGCGTGAACGAATTCCACAGTATCGACCAGAAAATACTAAATACAATGATTTATATCCAGTTCCGACTCTAGAGCAAATAATTGAACTTGCTGATGCTCATTACAAAAAAACCGGCAAGATTGTCGGCTTATATATAGAAACGAAACATCCAACGTATTTCCAAAATCAAAATCTAGCAATGGAAGATCGTTTACTTCAAACTTTATCTAAATATAAATACAGTCGAGATATTGCTCCAATCTATCTTCAATCATTTGAAGTAAGCAATTTAAAATACCTTAAACAACAGTTAGATTTGCACAAGAGCCTCAAACACGCTCAACTCATCCAGCTTTACGATGAACAATCAGCTCGACCAGCAGACTATGTTGCTAAACAAATCTCGACAACATATGGAGATATGGCAACCGCTCAAGGCTTAAAAGAAGTGGCAAGCTATGCAAATGGTGTTGGACCATGGAAAGTATATGTCTTTAAAGATGCAAGCATGACTGAAACCACATCCTTTGTTAAAGATGCACACCAAGTTGGTTTAAAAGTTCATCCTTATACTTTCAGACCTGAGAATAATTTCTTGGCTGAATCCTTAAAATGCAGCTCAAAAGCTGACGAACGTTGTGAATCTGGCTCTATCAAAGAAATGCAACTCTACTTTAAAGCAGGTGTTGACGGTGTATTTACTGATGATCCAGCTATTGGGCGCAAAGCGGTCCAAAGTTATTTAACCACCTCTGCACAATAAATCAAAAAATGGGTAGTTTCAGACTACCCATTTCCTTACATCGCAATTTGATTGCGCTTTACCTGTTGCCATTGCCACCAACCATAAGCCGCTAAACCTACAAATACCGCATACAAGCCTGCGGTTAACAGTAACTCTTTATAGAGAAACATACCCACATAAACAATATCAACGACGATCCATAAAATCCAAGTCTCAATATATTTTCGACTTGTCCAATAGGTTCCTAGTAAACTAAATGCTGCTAACTGTGAATCCAGCATTGGAACAGATGCATCCGTAAATTGTTTAAGGAACACACCGAAGCACAAACCACCAATTGACGCTAAAATTATGTGCAGATACATCGATTTTATATTTATTGTTTCAACGCGAATTTCATGATCTTGGCGTTTTCCTGTCAACCATACATACAATCCATATAGATTCATACCTACAAAGAAGAACTGTAGAATCGTTTCGCCATAGAGCTTAAAATTATAAAAAAGATATGCATAGAGAACACATGCGAATACATTAAATCCCCAACACCACATATTTCGCTTTATGGTTAAGCTAACGCCAATAATACTAACTAAAACGGCGAAAATTTCTAAATTAGACAAATTAATACTTCAATGTAGTCCGATCTATTTATTATGAGAAATTCTATTTAATAATCAATTTTTAAAATATGATTTTTCTTAAATCTATTTTATTGCCACTATAAATATGACTATTTTTTAGACATATCTTATGTTATAAAAATTACAAATATTCAGTTAAACCTCTTATGACTAAATCGAAAAGTTTTTCTCCACGCTTAGTACAAATTTCGCATCGCGTCTCAGCCTATGCAGCATGGCGACGTGTCTGCATTTTTATGCGAGGAAACTTTTCTAACATTGATCAAATGAATGACTAAATAAAACATTCACAACAGAAAGGTCGCCTCAACAGCGACCTTTTTTTATTGCATAAAAAAACCCATCCATAAGGAAGTTATCAAATGACACAGTTACAACAAAAGAATTTTATTTCACCAACACAGACTTCGCCGACTGTAGCGATGTTTCACCCTCGCCTTGCTACAGTCGGGCAATTTATTGCGGTTGTATTGATTTGGTCGCTTACTCCGCTAGCAGCCGTCTGGACCGTGCATGAGATTCATTGGGCGTGGGGCTTGTTTATCCGATTCAGTTTGGCCATTCCTTTAGCACTCATTTGTTTAGTCTGCTTTCGACTTAAATTAACCCTCAGTAAACAGGCACTGATGAGTTATCTCGCAGGTGCATTGGGACTATTTGGTTCTATGACATTTTGCTATATGGGAGCAACTCGAGTTTCATCGAGCATGATTTCAATCATTTATGGAACAGCACCTTTATGGACAGGTTTGATTTCAGTTTTTATCCTTAAACAAGAACGATTTCATAACCGCCAATGGTTTGGTCTGGCGATTGCCTTTATAGGCTTGTTACTGACAATGGGTATCGGTTCACGCGATATTCAACTTGATCTTGTTGGCGTGATTTATGAAATCATTGCAGTGATGCTCTATGTATTATCTATGTTTGCAATTGCACGAGTTGGAGCTGGTATACACCCTATCATTCAAATGACAGGTTCAACAATCATGTCATGGTTAGGTTATGTATGCCTACTTCCCTTTTTTCTGTCATCAATTCCAACAGAGCTGCCAAGCATTCAAACCTCTATAGCTTTACTCTATAGTGCTTTGTGCTCTTCAGTTTTGGCTATGATTTTTTATTTTCACTTAGTCCAGAAACTCAATCCAACAACAGTCATGCTCATTACGATTATTACACCAGTACTGGCAACAATTTGGGGTACTTTATTTAATCATGAGCAAATCCATTTATATTTGGTTACTGGATTGGTCTTGCTGTGTTTTGGTCTTTTTGCGTATACCTGTCCTAGAACTAAATACTAGCTAATCAGAATTCGAGTTGGTCAGTAAAATGACCGACTCGTCGATAGCATAACCCGCTATGCAACAGTTACAATACTTATAGATAGATTTATTCAAGGATGAAAGAATCAATGCGTAGTAGCCTTTTATGGATTTGGTTCGCTGTATTTTTGATTTTACAAGGCTGTGTGCATGCCACTGTTCAACCAAATCAAATTTCTAAAGCTCATACGACTGAGCTAAAACAACGTTATTATCAAGTCAAAACAAAAGCTTCTGATGGAACCTTGATTGCTTTTACCGTCTATCAACCCAAACTATCAACAAATCAAACTGCCCCATTAATCCTCCATACACATGGTTTCGGCCTATCTCGCATGAACCGCCCTGAACTAAGCTTGTATGGTTTTTTACTTCCAACCGGACAAGTCGCTAAATCAGCTTGGAAAAAAGGCTATTGGGTCATCAGTTTTGATCAACGAGGACATGGGGGGAGTCAAGGAAAGATTCGCTTAACAGACCCTGAAAAAGAAGCACAAGATGTCATTACGATTTTAAATTGGGCTGAACAAAATTTACCGCAACTGGCTAAAAATCAAAATGGTGTTCGTGCTGGAATGATTGGTGAATCCTATGCAGGCGGTGTGCAATATATTGCTTCAGCTTTAGACAAACGATTACAAGCAATTGTGCCTATTACGACATGGTACGATATTGTTGAAAGTTTAGCCCCAAATGGTGTGCCAAAAAGTAATTGGATTGATTTCTTAAATCTGATTGGAGACTGGTGGAACTGGAACAAATTCGACCCAGAATTAAAACAAGCATATCGAGATACTCAACAGCCACAACTCAACCCTTCCATTTATGATTTTCTAAAAACACATCAAGCTAGCTGGTTTTGCCAACGTGAACAACGTCCTCAGGCTGATGCTTTAATTATTCAGGGATTTAGAGATGTACTTTTCCCATTTAATGAAGGTGTGAAAGCAACAAAATGCTTGCAAGAAGCGAATCGTCAAGTTCATTTGATCGGTGTCGAAGGTGGGCATCTACAGCCATTTGCTCAACACTCTCCTTTGGGCAGTACACCTTTTTGGTATATTGGAAAATCTATTCGTTGTGGGAATCAAAAGAGCTACGATTTACAAAAAACCATAATAAGCTGGTTCGACCTCAAACTAAAAGATCAAAATTCATCATCTGAACTTCCTGAAGTCTGTATTGATCAAAGTCCAGTAATCCAAATCAATGATTTAAAACCGATTACATCCTACGATTTGAACAAAACATGGATTGCACCAAACACAACTCAGGATGTATTTATTCCTATCCATACAGCAAATCAAAAAAGCTTCATCACAGGATCATCTTTATTGTCACTTGCTGTCGAAACAGAAAATGATGATGCAACTTTTTTTATTTCAATGGCAGTCAAGTCAGCTCAAACAGGGAAATATAAGACTCTTAATGAACAAACAACGCCATTTAACCCAAAACGTAAGCAGCTTTATGACCAAATTATTTCTGGATTAAATTTAAAGACACAGAATTATCAAGATGTTGAGTTACCAAGTATTAATACCCATCTTCAACAAGGAGATACGATTGGGCTACTCGTTCATAGTCAAAGTAAATATTACAAAAGAGTAAAACAGAACAAAGTTGAAGCTTGGATTTCTGGCCAAATAAAGTTACCTAAATTATGGAGTGAAAAAGAGGTAACTCAGCAGTAATTATTAAATAATTATATCGAGAGTGTGATTACCACTCTCGATTGGCAATTAACTCTTCCATTTCGATATCAAGATAACCTGCATCTTGAACAATCATCATCATAGCTTCAGCGATATAATCTGCAGCTGTATCATCTAGACTTGACTCTAAATCTTCAAACTGAGGTTTCATCTCATTGATTTCTTTCATCGTTTGATGAGCTACTGCGTAAATTTCCATTTCAGATAAATCAGACCGACTGACTTTCTTTGAAAATTGCTTAATATGTTGTTTGATTTCAGCTACGAGAATATCGGGATAATAATCATCATCAAACATCGGGAGAAGTAAATTTTCAAACATAAAAATGAATACATCAATAAAACGACATGCTTATATCACAATCTCATGTAAAGCACGATATTTAGGCATAAAAAAAGCGGCTCTATCAACCGCTTTTTAGAAAACAGATTTTAATCTTTTCGTGCACTTAAATTCTTGGCGATCTTAGCAAGCTCTACGAACTCTGCACGCATTTGATATGGATCAGGTTGAGTAGATTGCTGACCAAGTTGAATGATCTGATCCCAGCCCACTGCACCATTATATTGTCCACCTTTTAATTGCTGTGCATATGAAGCTACTGCAATCGCAAATCTTGTATCACTATTGGCTTTTTCTAGAGGCTTGCTACCAAGCTGAACAGCTTGATTCAATAAGATGCTTTTATCTTGATTTGGCAATTTATAGCGCAAATTTACAAATGCATATTCTGTTTTCTTTGAAGCATCGATTTTTGTGCTTGCTTGATAGCGTGAATCATTATTCCAGCCTTGCTGACCCACAGGAATAATTTCATATAGTGCTGTGACATTATTTCCTGCTCCAATATCTCCAGCATCAACTTTATCATTATTAAAATCTTCCTGTTTCAACATACGATTTTCATAACCAACTAATCGATATTCTTTAACAGTTGCTGGATTAAATTCAACTTGAATTTTAACATCTTGAGCGACAGTGGCTAATGTTGAAGATAACTGACGTTGCACGACTTTTTTAGCTTCATTCTTATTGTCGATATAAGAGTAATTACCATCACCTGCATCAGCAATTTGCTCCATTAATTCTTCATTGTAATTACCTGTACCATAACCTAATGCAGTCAAAGAAACTCCACTTTTACGCTTCTCAGCCACCATACCTTTTAAGGTACTAAAATCTGTAATTCCAACATTAAAATCGCCATCCGTTGCCAATAAAATGCGATTGATTCCATTTTTAATAAATGCTTTTTCAGCTTGTTTGTAAGCTAGTTGTATCGCCTGCTCTCCTGATGTAGCCCCACCCGCACGAAGCTCATCAATTACACGAAGAATTTTATCTTTTTGATCACCTGAGGTGGGTTCTAAAACTAATTTTTCCCCGCTCGCATAAGTAATAATCGTTACTTTATCTTGGGGACGAAGCTGTTCAGTTAAGATTCTTAATGTTTGCTTCACTAATGGCAATTTATCTGGATCATCCATACTGCCTGAAACATCGACTAAAAAAACAAGATTAGCAGCAGGTAACTGTTTGACTGATAAATCTTTTGCTTGAATGCCAATTTTGATTAATTTGGCATTTTCTTTCCATGGAGAATCAACAGTTTCTGTTGTCACTGAAAATGGATGGATTCCAACAGGTTGAGGATATTGATAATCAAAATAATTAATCATTTCCTCGACACGAATAGCATCAACAGGAGGCAAGCGACCATCATTTAGAAAACGTCTTGTATTGGTATAACTTCCTGTATCAACATCGATACTAAAAGTAGAAATTGCTTGCTCAGCTACGCGATGAACTGGATTGACTTCATTCTTTTGATATTTTTCTGTGTTTGCCTCAAGTTTTACTCGCTCAGGTGCAGGGATTGCAGCTATGTAAGACGGTGTGACCATCTTACGTGCCATTTCCGAAGACATGTGCGCAGTCGGCGGCGGTGACATAGCAACAATGCCTGTTTCCCTGACTGGATTACCACAAGCAACGAGCATAGAACTGAGTACTGCTAAACTCAAAATTTTCTTTGATTGATACATCTTAAAACCCCTAGATCTAATTTCAATTTTTTAAATATATCTTTTGATTAATATTCTACGTAAAAAAATAAAGATACACCGTATGTTAATGTATCTTTATCTTCATAATTTCTCTTAAATTACAATGAACTGAACAACATTCTATTCCAAACATTGATTGCATCTTTAGTCGCCTTAACATCATGTACGCGAACAATACTCGCACCCTGCTGGATACTTAACATATGCCCCATGACACTCCCTACTGTACGCTCTTGTGCTGGTATACCCGCTAATGCATCACCAATAAATCTTTTCCTAGATAAACCAGATAGCAAAGGAAATCCCATGCGATTCAGTTTCCAAAACTCGTTTAGTAATTGAAAGTTCTGTTGAGCATTTTTAGCAAAACCAAAACCAGGATCGAGAATAATATTTTCAGGTTTGATTCCAACTTGAACAGCTTGATATAGACGCTGTTGTAATTCTTGAATCACGTCCTCTGTCACATTTTCATATTGATCTAACTGATTCATATTAGTCGGCTCACCACGCATATGCATCAACACTACAGGTATATTCAATTCGGCAGCGGTTTCTAATGCCATAGGACGAGTTAGAGCACGAACATCATTCCAAATATGTGCACCTGCTTTCACTGCCGCTCGAATCACATCAGGCTGACTGGTATCAATCGACATGATCACATCGTGTTTTGATAATGCTTTAACCACAGGAATCACACGGCGAATTTCTTCTTCTAGTTCGACTGGTGAAGCATTTGGACGGGTAGATTCTCCGCCTATATCAATGATAGTAGCGCCCTGCTCAATCATTTGTAATGCACGTTGTACTGCTTGATCTTTTTGATGATGCAACCCACCATCGCTAAAAGAATCAGGAGTTACGTTCAGAATACCCATAATTTGAGGTTGAGATAAATCTAAACTTAAACGACCACACTTCAACTGACAATTTGGTAATGGCATCAACTGCATTTAGACACTCCTCTCTCTAGTTCGTATATATTAACAAGACTGAAGTGCGCAAGCTGATGATTTATTTTCAATAGAATAATAAAGTTGCAATTTCCAAGCTAACAAATGCTAATTTTATTTATATATTAGACTTCTTGCAAAAATCAAAAAACGATCAACGTTTTGTTTGTTTTTTATCCAGATTAAAAAGTCATGTTCTACTATCATGAGTACATGAAATATGAAAAAGTAAAGATGCTATCAAATAGTCAGTTTAAACGACTGATTGGAATACAACCCTCAACCTTTTTAGAAATGCTTGAAGTATTAGAGTCAAGCCAAGTCAATACTCAACGAGGTAGACCTTCGAGTCTTTCACTTGAAGACCAACTGTTAATGACGCTAAGTTATTGGCGTGAATATCGCACGCTCTTTCATGTTGCTATGAGTTATGGAATCCACGAATCAACTGCGTCCAGAATTATTCATAAAATAGAAAATATTTTAATAAAATCTGATAAATTTCATTTACCTAAGAAACTACCGCATGGTGCAGGGATAGATTGGAATGTTGTTATTGTCGATGCAACTGAAATGACAATTGAGCGTCCCAAAAAAACAGAAAAGATTCTACAGCGGTAAGAAAAAACGACATACGATCAAAGCTCAACTCATCATTCATTATGAAACGATGCAGATTATTTCATTAGGTCTTACACATGGGAGTACACATGATTTCCAGTTGTTTA
>NZ_JAKTID010000023.1:0-15538 GCF_027854795.1 Acinetobacter sp. AOR34_HL
TTTTAAGGTCACTCTTTGTGCCTGATAAAAAATGGCGAAAACAAGAAGAACCTCAATTGAGGTTCTTCTTGTGATATTTGTGGGACAGCAGTGGGCTAAACCTGTCTTTTTTATACCTAAAATATTTATTTATAACGTTTTGGCGTAGGCTTCGAGTTGATCAACAACCGTTCCCCAACCACTAAAGAAACCCATATCTTCATGTTGTTGTCGTGCTTCAGGAGTACGATGGCGTGCAATAGCTGTGTATTTCGTTGATCCATTTCCGAGATCTTCAAATAGGATAATTGCTGTCATAAATGGATTTTCACTGGGTTTCCATTCTTCAGTATAAGCATCAGTAAATACTAATTTTTCGCCATCAACGACTTCTAGAAAAACACCATTATTGGGAATCTGATTGCCATCAACATCAAACAAGGTGTTGAATTTTCCACCTACTTTCAAGTCTATTTCACAGGACACGATGGAGTGAGGTTTAGGAATAAAAAAGTGTTTTATATGCTCTGGAGTTGTCCAGCATTCCCAAAGTAACTCACGTGGAACAGCTACAGTTCGTTCTAGTTTTAAATCTGTTTGGGGATCAAGATTCATTTTTTCTTTTCCTTTGTAAATTTAATGCATAGTTATCTAATTGATTTAAGCGTGTTTCCCATATGGCTTGTTGTTCTTGCAACCAATGTTGTAAAGGGCTAAACGCATGGGGGCGAAGAGCATAGGTTCTCACTCTGCCATTTTTTGTTGTTGTGATCAGTCCTGCTTCTTCCAATTTCTTTAAATGTTTAAGAAAAGAGGGCAAAGCCATCGTATGCTCTTCTGCAAGTGAGGTGGTTGTTGCTTCACCTGTTGCAAGACGAGTGAGTATTGCTCTGCGTGTAGGATCACTTAAAGCATTAAATAACAGATCGAGTTGAAAATCATACTTAGCCATATGGGTAAGTATTATGGTTAAAAAAACAACAAGTCAAGTAAAACTTATCTAAATGGCTAAGTTTTAGATTTAATCTTAAAAATTTAAGAGCTGAATAAAGAATCAGAAACTCTATCTGATTCTTTATTCGAATCGCTCAACGAATATTTGCCCACCATTGCTTGAAACTTTGTTGTTCATTATCGAGTTCAACCAATTCACCGATCATGGGGGTGGCAAGTCGATAATTTCTTTGTTTTGAATATCTTACAATACGATTAATTGGTTCATTCCAAGGATGTTTTGCGAGGCTAAACTTAGAATGATGTACAGGTAGCATGTTACGTGCTTGGAGTTCTTCTGTCGCTTGTGCAACTTCATCTGGATGACAATGTACGGAGCGCCAAGCAGCATCGTATTGACCATTTTCCATCAATGCCCAATCAAAAGGTCCGTACTTTTTACCAATCTCCACAAAATGTTTGTCATAGCCTCCATCACCTGTATAAAAAATCTTTCTATTCGGTGATTGTATGATGAAGGATACCCAGAGATTTTTACCGCCTTTAAAGGCACGCCGTGAATCATGATGAGTTGTTTCGGTGATGATCGTAATATCACCTTCAAATTCAATTTTGTCACCCCAGTCTCGTTCGATCAATTGTTTTTTTGAATAGCCCCAGTACTCGAAGTGTTCTCCGACACCGAAACCAGTAATAACATATTTGACTTTGTGCTTTAGTTGCAAAATGGTTTTATAATCCAGATGATCATAATGGTCATGTGAGATCAATAAATAGTCAATTTGGGGTAATTCCTCGACTGTATAAATATCTGTACCTCGATAAGCACGTGTTCCCCAAGGCAGAGGGGAAACTTTGCCACTCATCACTGGGTCAATTAAAAAGGTTTTGCCATTCAGTTGGATAAAAACAGAAGAATGCCCAAACCAAATCATGACATCTTGTTTGGGATCGAGAGTACGTAAATTGGTCTTGATAGAGGGAATAATGTCTTTGGGTCTACGATGAGGAATAGTTTTAATAAATGTTCTATACAGTTCAATAAAGGTGTGGGAGCAGTCAGCCATATCAGGTTTTTCTAGTCGATTTCTAAATTGACCCTGACGATAGTTAGGAGAGTTTTCGATACGTTTGAGTCGTTCACCAGTAGGGATTTTTCCAAATAAGGGATGTTGTGTATATAAAATACTTATGCCAAGCAAGAGCAAAACAACGATAGCAAAAAGGATTAGCATAGATTCAGTCCACCTTTTCATTTGAGCATTCGGTCCAGACTAGTAATAAAAAGAGAAAGCGACAAAATGATGAAAAAGTTGGGATTAGTCGATAAATGGAAGGACCTAAGAAATTTGTGTCTTTATCTAAGTGAAAATAGATTTCAAATCTTGAAAGATGTCTTGATCAGAGAAGGGTGATTGGATAAAACGAAGCCATAAAGGGGGAAGCCGTTTATGGTAGACTATGCAGCATTACAAGTATTGTGATGATCTAACGTGGTAGAAAGAGTAGTAAAATGATTGGGCAGCAAAGAAACATACTAGCAGCGATAGGAATTGATATTTGGATTCCTAAAGATGTTGTGTGTGAAAAAAATACTGCTGCACATCTATGGCGAGATCAGGTTGTTGAAAATAATACACCTATTGAAGAAATTTCCTTCGCATCAGATCTTCTTGAAGCGCATGATTTAGAACCAATCATCTCAGAACCAATTGTTGAAGTTCAATCAAAACCACAAGAAATTACGCCTAAACCAATTCTTCGAGAGGCAACGACAGCTAAACCTCAGATAGTTGTTGAAGGTTCTGTACAGTCATTTGAATTACAAATGTATGTCTTAGAGAACTGTTCAATTTTGGTTGAGAGCAGTCAATTAAACGTTGAACAACAGCAACTTTGGCAAAATATTCAAAAAGCTAAACTTGGCTACTATGCTGAGCTAAAGTGGCCATTTCCTTTAGCTGAATTCCAGGACAGTCGTGGTTTACCATCCTATATTCAAGGATTTTTAGATGCGACTTCAAATAACAAGAAAATATTATGTTTAGGAAAACTTGAATTTATTCAACATTCTAATATTTTACATTTAGCCAGTTTAGAAGAAATGATTTCACAACCTCTACTTAAAAAACGGTTGTGGCAACTTATGCAATAAGGTTCGGAACTCTTATCATGAAGAAAGTCGTTGTATTCAGCCAAATCGATCAGGATGTATTACTCAAGTTACAGCAAGATTATCAAGTGGTCATGCTGAATCCCAAAATGGGTGATATTAATGAGCAGATTCGAACAGAAGTTGCTGATGCTGACGCGATGATAGGAGCAGGTCGTTTACTCAACGAAACTAATTTAGCGACAGCACAAAAGCTCAAAATTATTTCAACTGTTTCTGTTGGTTATGATAACTATGATATTAATTATTTAAATCAAAGAAAAATTTGGCTCGCTAATACACCTCATGTATTAACCGAGACGACTGCTGATTTAGCATTTAGTTTACTGCTGAGCGCAGCAAGAAAAATCCCTCAATTAGATGCGTGGATAAAGCAAGGTCAATGGAAGCGTACAGTATCAACCAAACAGTTCGGTATGGATGTTTTCGGTAAAACTTTAGGGATTATCGGGTTAGGGCATATCGGCGCAGCAATTGCTCGACGAGGTTTTCATGGCTTTAACATGAATATTTTGTATCACAATCGCCGTGAAAAAATAGAAGTTGCAGAAGCATATAATGCTCAATACTGTGATTTAGATCGACTGTTACAACAGTCTGATTTCATCGTGGTGGCTGTAGATTTAAATCAAGAATCTAAAGCTTTAATTGGTTCAGCTCAATTTGATTTAATGCAAAAACATGCTGTGTTCGTCAATATTTCACGTGGTTCTGTAGTAGATGAGTCAGCATTGATCGATGCATTACAACAAAACAAAATTTTTGCAGCAGGCTTAGATGTGTATGCAAAAGAACCTTTGCAAGAATCACCATTATTCCAACTACCAAATGTGGTGACTGCCCCTCATATTGGTTCAGCAACTCTCGAAACACGCAAAAAAATGGTTCATCTTGCCTATCAAAATCTTATTGATGCACTTGAAGATCGACAACCTCGTTATCTAGTCAATCCTAAGTTTGAATAAATTCTTACATGTTGATTGCTGAATTATTCATCTAGTCTAGCATTTTAAACTGGCTATTATTGGTACACTTGCGCCCTTTGAAATTGCGTTTGGGGTTGTTGTGTTCGAGAAATTAGCTGAACAAACTTTGGGTTTGATGGGGTGGGAAATTGATAACCACTGGGACTTGGATATTGACCAATGTGTCATGATCGCAGCGCCACATACCAGTAATTGGGATGCACTATATGCACGATTAGCATTGAAAGCTTTAGGTGTAAATGTTCGTTTGACGATCAAAGACAGCTATATGAAATTTCCATTTGGCCCTTTTGTGCGTGCGATGGGCGGAATAGGAATAGATCGCAGTGCTAAGCAAGAAGGTCAGGAAAGACCAAGCATGGTTCAGTTGATGAGTGATCTATTTAAAACACACCCTAAACTTGTGATGCTTGTAACACCAGAAGGAACACGTGCGAAACAAGAACAATGGAAAACAGGTTTTTATCATGTTGCTGTGAATGCAGGTGTACCTATTGCATTGGCATATATGGATTATGCAAAAAAGAAAACAGGTATTGGTAAAATTGTTTATCCATCAGGTGATTATCAAAAAGATATGACCGAGATTATGGCTTTTTATGCAGAAATTAATGCTAAATTTCCAGAGAAATTCAGTATTGATCAACGTTATTCGCCTGACCAGTAATTCTTTAGAATTTCAAAAATCATAAAGTAAGACAGGATTTTCCTGTCTTTTATAACACTTCGTTGCAAATTTCTCCCAAATCAAATGGTATATTAAATTTTTCCAGTAGAATCATAGAGAAACCACTTGAGACCGTTGCTGCTCGCATGTGGCTTATTTGCCACGACTCAACTTAGTCATACACAGGTCTTTTTACCTCCGCAAATTTCAGGTCAAACTGAAATACCTGATATCGGTAGTGGTGTCGGGTTGCTTGATCAGCAAAAAGAAAAACTGATCGGAGAGAAAGTCTATCGCGAAGTGCGTCGTCAAATGCCAACTGTACAAGATGCATGGTTGGAAGATCAGTTTCTTCAAGTGTTTTCAGGTATTCTCAGCCAAACTCAGCTTGGGCAGCCGATTGGTCTAGTGGTGATTAAAGACCCCCAAATTAATGCTTTTGCAGTTCCTGGTGGTCTCTTTGCATTAAACACGGGTTTAATCACTTCTGCGAAAAATATCGATGAGATTGCTGGCGTTATGGCTCACGAGATAGCACACGTTTCGCAACGTCACTACAGCCGATCCCAAGAAGCCTTCAAAGGGCAAGGATTGCTTGCTTTAGCAGGTATCCTCGTAGGAGCTGCGATTGCTTCACAAGCTGACGGTGATGTTGGCTCCGCTGTAATGCTAGGTACTCAAGCTGCCTTAATGGATAAGCAATTGAGTTATAGTCGTAATCAAGAGCGTGAAGCGGATCGTATCGGTATGCAATTCATGTATTCCTCTGGTTACAATCCACAAAGTATGGCTGACTATTTCGAAACGATGCATCGTGCTACTAGCCGAGTCAGTTTCCTACCAGATTTCTGGTTTACCCACCCATTAACCACGGAACGTATGAGTGAGGCACGATTACGTGCAAACCAGTTACCTCGAGTGAAACCAAAAATTTATGATCTCGATTTTGATATCATGAAATGGTACACCTATGTCGTATCAAATCAGGCGACAGAAAATCAGCTTCAAGCTTTGGCTAATCAAAAGAATGTTGCGGGATTACTTGCGATCAGTAAGTTTTATTTAGAGCGAGGTGATTATGCACAAGCCCAGACCAGCCTTGATCAAGTCAAATTAAAATTAAAAAATCACGTACTTATTCCATTGATCCAAACGGATATTTATCTAGGTCAAAATAAAATTGATCTGGCTTATAACAGTATAAATTCAATCCAACGGACTATGCCTGAAAATCGTGCTTTATCTTATAAATTAGCGGAAGTGCTTATAAGACAGGGTAAAGCAGCTGAAGCCCAAACCTTAGTACAGCGATTTATACATAAAAATCAAAGAGACGTGGAGGGGTGGCAACTATTACAACAGGCAACCAATCTAGATAAGAGTTCACCTTTGCAGGCGATCAATGTTTTATGTTATCGAGCAGAGGCTGAATATTGGTCAGGTCATGAAGAAAATGCTATAAAATCAATGCTACATGCCCAACGCTTGGCGAAAGGTAATATGGCGATGTCAGCAAAAATTGATTCGCGGTTAAAACAAATGCAAGATGATCGCCGAATGAAAATTTAATAATTGAGGAAAATAATGATAAAAGGACAGTGTTTATGTGGAACAGTTCAATATCAATATGATGGGTAAATTGAACAAAGCATTTTGTGTTATTGCCAGCATTGTCAACAAGCTCAAGGTAGTATCGCAGGTTGGAATAGTCCAATTGATCAAACCAAATTCCAATTCATATCTGGACAAGATCAGTTAAAAGAATACTTACATACTCCCAATAAAGCTCGTGTGTTCTGCCAGAATTGTGGAAGTCCAATTTACTCGTATCGTACTGATCTACCCAATATTATTCGTTTGCGTTTGGGCTCTGTTACAGAGGGCAAACTTCCTGCACCAAAGGAAGAATTTTTTACTGAGCATAAGCCAAATTTTGTTGAATTAAGATAAGATGTCTTGCGTAAGGAATAACTGAGAAGTTAAAAGATTTATGAAAAAGATTTTTATTTTTATTTTTGCAATAAGCATGATCGGGGTGAGTTCAGCGAGTTCTGTTGAACAATATGTAAATTCTGTAGAGAGGATTACTGCAAATTATGCGCAGGATATGCGTGGTTTTCTGCGTAGTTTAGATCCTCAACTTTCGCGTTTTAGTCCTGAACAGCAGGCAAAATTCTGTGGTATTATCAATCAATATGTGCAGGATTTATATCAAGCAATTGAACGTAATCGATCATCTTTGACTGGACAATATGCGACGATGACGAAACAAGATGTGATTAATCAAGTTGCAGAATCTAAAGAAATGCAAATGCTGAAAAAATACAATATTCAGTGTAATTTTAATTGATATAGATAGATGGGTTCATTTAAATGAATCCATTTACATTAATATAGAGAGGGGGATAAAAGCAGCTTAGCTTAATTTTGCTTTGATTTTAGCAGATACTTGTGCAGGATCGGCACGCCCGGCTATGATCGGACGTAGAGAATTCATCACCTTACCCATATCTTTCATGCTAGTAGCTTCTTGAGCAGCAATCGTTTGCTCAATGATAGAATCAAGTTCTTCCTCAGTCATAGCTGCTGGTAGAAATTGAGAAATAACCTCAACTTCGGCTTGTTCTTTACTAGCTAAATCATCTCGACCAGCGCCAGAAAAGGCCTTGATCGATTCTTTACGTTGTTTAATTTGTTTTTCAATGACCGCAAGAACCTGAGCATCGTCAAGCTCAATGCGCTCATCGACTTCGATTTGCTTAATTGCTGCTTGTAGACCACGAATGACCGTTACTGTTGCCATATCTTTGGCACGCATTGAAGTTTTTAATACGTCAGTAATTTGGTCTTTTAAAGTAGTCATAGTCTTTTCAGCAATCAATCACAAATTAATTAGTAAAGGCGAGTAGTACGTACAGATTCGCGAGTCAATTTCTTTTGATAACGCTTAACTGCTGCAGCTTTTTTACGCTTACGTTCTTGAGTTGGTTTCTCATAGAATTCGCGCTTACGAACGTCAGCTAAAATACCCGCTTTTTCGCATGAACGTTTGAAACGACGGATAGCTACGTCTACTGGTTCGCCTTCTTTCAACTTAACTTGTGGCATGTAAAATCCTCTAAGATTATGGATAAGACCCAATGCACGATTGCACTAGATCGCAAGTGAAGGTCAGTATTTTACTCATTTACAACTCAGATCACAAGTCTATAATAGCTTCGATATTATTTTTGATCGTTGTAAAGGCAGTTTAATGATTGTTTTGGGCTTAGAAACTTCGTGTGATGAAACTGGGTTAGCACTCTATGATAGCGAGCTCGGCTTACGTGGACAGGTTCTATATAGTCAGATCAAACTGCATGCTGAATATGGTGGTGTCGTTCCTGAACTTGCATCACGTGATCATGTACGAAAAATGATTCCTTTGATTAATCAGTTGCTTGAGCAAAGTGGGGTCAAAAAACAAGAAATAGATGCAATTGCATATACACGCGGACCAGGACTCATGGGAGCGTTAATGACAGGTGCATTATTTGGACGCACTTTGGCTTTTGCATTTAACAAACCAGCCATCGGTGTACACCACATGGAAGGTCATATGCTTGCGCCTTTACTTTCTGAAACTCCACCAGAATTTCCATTTGTAGCCTTACTAGTTTCAGGTGGTCATACGCAACTGATGGCAGCTCATGGAATTGGTCAATATGAATTACTTGGCGAGTCGATAGATGATGCGGCGGGTGAGGCATTTGATAAAGTTGCAAAAATGATGAAATTGCCGTACCCAGGTGGTCCTAATATTGCCAAATTAGCTTTGCAAGGTAATTCACAAGCATTTGAATTTCCTCGCCCGATGTTACATCAAGGCTTGGATTTTTCATTTAGTGGTTTGAAAACTGCGGTTTCTGTTCAGTTGAAAAAATTGGGTGAAGAAAATCGTGATGCAGATATCGCAGCTTCTTTCCAAGAAGCAATCGTTGATACTTTGGTTAAAAAATCAGTGAAAGCTTTGAAGCAAACTGGTTTGAAACGATTGGTGATTGCTGGAGGTGTGAGTGCAAATGTTCGCTTACGTGAGCAATTAGAAACCTCTTTGAAAAAGATCAAAGCGCAAGTTTATTATGCTGAACCTGCCTTATGTACAGATAATGGAGCAATGATTGCCTTTGCTGGTTATCAACGTTTAAAAGCAGGGCAACAAGATGGTTTGGCGGTCACAACTACACCTAGATGGCCGATGACAGACTTAGAACCGACCTGATATTTGGTCGGTTAAATATCTTATATCTGTTCTAAGTTCAGACATTTAAAGATCAAATCATTGATTAATGTGTAGCTTGAAGCTCAGGAGCTACAGCTATCGTGTTAAAGTGTCGAATAAATTATTTATTTTGATGAGCTAAAACTCATAGCGGAGTACAAGTTGAAGATTTCTTATATTTTTACATGTGGTCGATTAGAATCTTTATATAAGATTCTATGCCTCATTCAACAAGGTGATGAGAACGAGACATCAAAAGAGAAAGTGATTGAACAATATAAAAAAGATCTTTCTTTGGGCCGTTCATTTGAAGAAACTGAACTTTATCAATTAATTGAACAAAGTGAAGAAAAAATCATTATCAATCGTTTGAGTAATATTCTTCGAGATAAACCAGCTCAACAGAAGAAAGAATTTGATTTTCAAGAATATAAAACAGGTGCATGGTCTGAACTAAGCGACTATAAGCTAGCGGTTAGATTCTCGAATGCCAAAACACTTTTGAGTGAAAAGCATTTTGAGAAAACTGGTGAATATATGACCAGTCGTGGTATTGCGAAATTAACTGGTTTCAATCCAGCGAATATCAAAAATATGTTGCAGCATAAAAGAAGTGTGGTGAAAAAAATGTTATTTACTTTGGAAAAATTAGCGCAAGAATATTGATCTAAGTAACTAAGTATTAGAAAAAACAGATGCAGAGAAAGTTTATTTTCTGCATCTGCGATTTAAATTTTTATATTGAATTATTGATCATAGCTCTATGCTATTTAATATTGGTTGAAACTCGAAATTATTTTGGACGGTCTGTTTTAGACAACACGGCTAAACAAACAAAAATCAAAACCATGCCAACCCAACCAATCGGTGCTAATTGCTCACCGACTAAAAGAACTGCGAATAAAGCAGCAACGAGTGGCTCGAATAAAGTAAGCGTAGTTGCTGTGCTTGCGGAGATTGTTTTTAGCGCATACCCAAATAGTAGATAGCCAAGAAACATTGGAATCAACATCATATAGGCAACAACATAAAGATTTACAGACTCATCAAAGAGGTTTGAACCCGTAAAAAATAATGTTGGTAATAAGATTAAAGCGCCAAAACCAAAAATTAAACCCATTGATGCTTTTGAATCTACACCTCGATCAATCATTTTTTTAGCAGCCCATGAGTATAGTGAATAGGTGAGAGCTGCAATCAATCCGAGAATGATTCCAATGGTTTTTTGATTTGTCGAAATGCTTTGTGTTGGTCCATGAGAGTGTGTTTCGCCCACAGATAAAAGTAATACTCCGATAACACCAAAAATAAAACTAATAAACCATTTCAATGAAAGTGCTTTTTTATCGAAAATTTTTTCTAATAACGCAGTAAATAATGGTGCTGACCCAATTGAGACTACCGTTCCAATCGTAATTCCAGCCATACGCATTGAGCTGTAAAAAGCGAGAGGATAAATGGCTACTGAAATCATTCCAATCAGAAGCAAAGGGTAGTAAAACTTGATTTGTGGTAGATGATCTAAAATCTTTTTATGAGCGAGCAACGCTTGTAGTAATCCACCACCACCCATTGCAATTGCTCCTATTGCAAGAGGGCTTAAATTAGGCGCATAAGATGCCGCAGTTCCAGTAGTACCCCATAAAATTGAGGCAATCAAAACTGCAATAAAACCAGAGTGGGAGCTGAGGTTTGAAGTTTTGCTATTCAATTTTTAATCTCTTGTTCTAATAATCGTTGAACCATTTGCTTCGCTGCAAATACTTTGATGCTTGAGCTTTCTAAACCAGCTCTAGCAATTGAGCCTTCTAAAATAAAAGAAATTAAAAGAGCAAGTTCTTGGACTTTGTTGGAATCTTCAAATTGTTGCATTAGATACCCAGCAACAATGTTTTCAATTTCATCTTTATGCTTTTTGATTGCTAGACGCTCAGGACTATGAGCAGGAAACTCAGCTGCTGCATTTAACAAGCCGCAGCCCCTAAACCCTTTTTCATAGGCAAACTCTGCATGATCATGGTAAGCATCAAAAATAGCGAGAATGCCATCAATAGGTGAGTGAATTTGAGCTTTCCTTTTTTCAAATAATTCTAACCATTCTTGATGACGGGCTTCGATGTAGCAGCTAATCAAATCTGATTTCGTGGGGAAATTATTATAGAGCGACATTTTCGCCACTTGCGCTTTGTCTGTAATGCTATTAATGCCAGTATTGGTAATCCCATCGTTATAAAACAGGATAGATGCTGCATCTAATATCTTTTGTTTGGCTGACTTTGTGCTCATGGTTTTGTATTGGGTATACCGATCTACCTAATATTATAGAAAAGTAAACTAATCTGCTAGCGAAATTTGTTTGTTTTAGATGATTATCGGAAATGTTAGAAAGAGAAGTATGCTGACTTACCAGGTGGTGTTGTTTTATAGTCACATGAAATTTATATGGTTTTTCTAATTGACATCAGAGTTCTTTGACAACGCAATTGTTTCCTAGTTTTTATAAAATTTAATGAAGAAGAAACAATTGCGAGTGCTATTAAGAAGCAAGTTAAGTATCTGAGGCGTTTATGCTTGATCTTTATTCGCTAACTTTTCTAAATTTTTTGAACCAATCCAGTGTTTAGAAAATTGGTATGCTGCACGACCAGAACGTTGCCCTCGTGCTTGACACCATTTCAAGCTTTCGCCTCGAACAATATCGTTATATTCTAAGCCTGCTTTAACAATGTAATGTTCAACGATTTGCAAATATAGTTGCTGGTCCATTGGGTAGAATGAAAGCCACATTCCAAAACGATCTGAAAGAGATATTTTTTCTTCAATCGCTTCTTGTGGATGTAATTCAGTGTATTGAGGTACGTCTACTTTCCGTACTGGGGTATTTTCATGCATAAATTCAGGTAAAAGGTGACGACGATTACTCGTCGCATAAATAATAAAATTGCTCGAACCTGATTGAAGAGAACCATCTAGCACGCTTTTCAAACTTCGATAATTTTCATCTTCTGCGTTGAATGCTAAATCATCACAATAAACAATAAATTTCTCAGGACGTTGTTCAATGAGTTTTTGAATTTTGGGTAAATCGGATAAATCATCGCGTTCTATTTCAATTAAACGTAGTCCTTGATCAGAGTATTCTGTTAGTAAAGCACGAACAATTGAGGATTTTCCTGTGCCACGAGAACCTGTTAATAAAACATCATTGGCAGGTAGACCATTTAAAAACTGCAAGGTGTTTTGAATGATTTTATCTTTTTGACGCTCTATTCCTTTTAGATCTTCCAGATACATTTTTTTAGGTTGTTGTATGGCGATCAGTTCTTGATTTTCCCATTTAAATGCGATTGCAGAAAAATCAGTCGGTTGCTTCGGTTGTGGCAGAACATGCTGTAATTGAGTCAAAACATTCGACAAAGATGCAAGAATAGATTCTGGTAAGTCTAAGATAGCCATAAAAACACACAAAACTCAGTGATTAATGAAGATTGATACTAGCACTGCTTGCACGAAAATAAAGGAAATATCATCAAAACGATGCACAATAACAAGAATTTATACTTGATTGTTTAAGTAGGTTTTTGCATTGTATAAGTGCATGAATAGAAAAATGAAGACGGGATAGGACAGACGATGCTAAATAAAGTAAGAGAAAAGAAAAATAGCTATCAAAAACATCGGGTTGATGTCCTAAAAGAGGATTTGCAGCATGCTAGAAGTTATCAAGAATGGAAGGAAATCGCGCTAAAACTGGATGAGGAATCTGGCAGAGAGGAGTGGAAGTACGATAATCAGTCGCCCTATTTTGATGCCGAAGCATTATCAAATCGATACACCTTATTAAAAAAATATCGTACTCAACATCGAACACTCGATTTAATTTATGTTCTCCGTGAAGGATTATCTTATGATTTTGCAAATATTGGTCATCCGATGTTATTTGCTGAAACATATGTAGGAACAAAAAAAATTATTGAAAACTATGTAGAACTTGTGAGTGATTGTTTTCAATATCTCGCCTCGAGCGAATGTATAACTTTCCAATTAAAAGAGAAAATTCAATTCTTTGAAGAATGCCAAAAAGCCTATGGACAACCAGCCCTCATGTTTTCTGGAGGGGCAACTTTGGGTTTGTTTCATACAGGCGTTTGTAAAGCATTATTTGAGCAAGATTTGATGCCAAGTGTTCTGTCTGGGTCGAGTGCTGGAGCGATTATGACGGGTATGCTTGGTGTTTCAAAGAACGATAAGATCCCTGAGTTGCTTGGTGGACAGCATTTTTTTAGTGATGCATTCCGTTTTCGCACCGTGAGTGAGCTAATTAAAGGGCATGGTGGTTTAGCTGATGTGATGTATCTCAAAAAATTCTTAATGAATAATTTGGGTGATTTAACTTTTGCTGAGGCATATCAACAATCTAAACGACATATTAATATTGTCGTAGCACCGCATAATACTGCTCAAAATCCTAGAATTATGAATGCATTAACTGCACCTAATGTTTTGGTTTGGAGCGCAGTGTTAGCATCTTGTGCCGTGCCTGTATTATTTCCGCCTGTGCATCTAACCAGTAAGCGTTACGATGGACAACACACACCCTATATGGCAAAGACAAAATGGGTAGATGGGAGTATGCGTAGTGATTTTCCTCAGGAAAAAATGGCGCGTCTTTATAATATCAACTACACCATCGCCAGTCAGGTGAATCCTCATATTGTGCCATTTATGCAGAGCGACACAGATCGTTTTCGTAGAGATGTATTAAGTTGGCCTCAACGCATTGTCCGTCATCAAGGGAAAGCGATTGCGATGGAAGTGATGGATTTAACACGAAACTATATGGGAGGTTTTTTCCCAATCCGTCGAGTACTTGATCATGGCTATGGCATACTTGGACAGCGTTATTATGGTGATGTAAATATCATCGCTAAATATGGTTTGCGCCATTATAACTATATGTTAAAAAATCCTCGACCTAGGATTTTCAAGATTTTGCAGCAAGAAGGTGAGCGAGCAACTTGGCCAAAAATCACATCAATAGAAACGCATGCGCGGATCGGTAAAACAATAGAACATTGTTTGGCATCATTACGTAAGCAAGAAAATAAGCAGCAGAATGAATTCTATTATGTTGATCTCTGACTTAGATCATTCGTTTGATGAGATAGTGTTACAGACCAAACAAAAAAGCCATTCATATGGACGGCGTTTATATACATTAACTCAAGGTCATAAAAAATATTGGCTAAAGTTTCATGTTGAGCAACACAACCAAGTTTTAGAAGATTCATTTAACGCCGAATTAGAGTTTTATCGCCAAAATAAGATTTCTAGTTCGGATTTTTTAGTCCCTTATGGCCTTATTGATTTATCCAAGCTGAATTTTTTAGATGAAACGAGACAAAGTGGAGAAGGGCTATTAACGTTAGATACGAACGATTTTTTTATAAAATTTAGTCCTGAAAATGATCTGCATGAGATCAGAAAACAAATTTTACTTGCTTTAAATGCCCTTGAAGCACTTCATCAAAGTGGTTGGATACATGGTGATCTGAAATCAGAGCATTTTAGAAGTTATTTAGATACCTGTAGATTGATTGATTTTGAGCAGAGTCAACGAATTATTAGTCCGAAGAAATTATTGACCGCGACACCGCATTACATGGCACCTGAACTGTTTCATGCTCAACCCAAGTCTGTACAAAGTGACTTATACGCTTTTGGAATTATTCTATATGAATGGCTCTGTCAATCGAGATTATCTGCAAAAACCTATCATGATTGGGCAATACTGCATTGCCAACAGTTACAGATCAAACTTCCAGATCCTCTACAGTTTTTTTTGCCGATACTTGATGGCTTATTAAAGAAAAAAATTGATGAACGCTTTGGCTCAGTTACAGAGCTAAGAAATGCGATTCGAACAATAAATTTGTTGTAAAAATAAACATAAATCTTTGATTTGAATATTATATGTTCACTTGAATTGGTTTTTTATCAGAAAGTCTTGTCATAAAGCCGCTTTGTCACTAATATGCATACCCATCGGGGGCGTGGCGAAATTGGTAGACGCACTGGATTTAGGTTCCAGCGCCGCAAGGTGTAAGAGTTCGAGTCTCTTCGCCCCCACCAAATTTAAAAAGCAAGATTATCTTGCTTTTTTTATGGTTAAATCAGAAATGAATTAATCATGCGGTTATAGAGGATTGGTGTAATGGTAGCATGACGGTCTCCAAAACCGTTCGTCAAGGTTCGAGTCCTTGATCCTCTGCCAAATTAATAAAAAAGCCCTTGTTTAATACAAGGGCTTTTTTATTTGGTTAAAAATTTCGTTTGCTCATGAAAAAAGCATTAGCTTTCAGATGCATGGTTTTTTTATAAAAAAGGCTTGTCAGCAAGAAAGTTTATCACTAATATACACATCCATCGGGGGCGTGGCGAAATTGGTAGACGCACTGGATTTAGGTTCCAGCGCCGCAAGGTGTAAGAGTTCGAGTCTCTTCGCCCCCACCAAATTT
>NZ_JAKTID010000024.1:0-17426 GCF_027854795.1 Acinetobacter sp. AOR34_HL
TTAAATTCTGGGGTGTATCGTTGTCCACTCATAATGTTCTCTCCTATGCAAAAAGAATAGACGAAATTTGTCTAGGAGAGTGGTGGCAGTCCACTGAAGGTACTTTTATGTCTAGAATTTCTACGCCATGCATAATAAATGCCGCTTGATGATATCCAAACTTAACATCATGTCCATAATAAGCTTGGTAAGCCTCAGTCCATCGCATATCTTTAGGATGTTCAAAAGGTAATTCGATCTGGATTTTTGGAATTTCTAATCCCATCATTTTAAAAATATCTTGCAGGAATTTATATGTTCCAGAAATCTCACATTGAGCACGCAACTGCCCCAAATGAGTATTCAAATCTATTGGTGTGTAAAACAAGTAAATTTTATTATCGGTAATATTTAGCTGTAGCGAACCAAACAAATGTGTAAGTTTCTGAAAGCGTATACCGTTCAAAAGTGCTTTATGTAAGCTTTCACTGGTGACTAGTAACATCAAAAAAGGACCGTAACCAGCTAATGCATAGTGCTGACCTATTTCGAGACCTTGTTCTGGAGATATATCCTCACTAATATGTTTTAAGATATCCCATTCGATTTCGTCAGGAATTATTGTACTTGGATCTAAAGCGTCAGCATGTATCCCCATATTTGCCAAACGTGCGTCCACATCTATCCCAACATGTCGCATGCCTTGAATTAAATACATCAATCCGAGGATAGATCGCTTCATAATCCCAATTACTATTCACAAAACTTTAATGTTTTACTCGAAATATACAAATAAGTGTATTGCCGAAATGATCAAGTTTTGCGTCTGTACAATCATATTTAATCTCAACAAAACCTTTAAACTTGCACAAAATTTAGATGTATAGGGCGTGGACTATGCGTGATCAAACCAAAGATGCCATTCAAAAAACAAAAGTTGCAATTATCGGTGCAGGTTTTGGTGGTTTAGCAATGAGTATTCGACTATTACAATGCCAAATCAATGATTTTGTAATATTAGAAAAAACCAACGATGTTGGTGGTACATGGAGAGAGAACCAATATCCAGGGGCAGCATGTGATGTTCAATCACACATGTATTCTCTATCGTTTGCGCCTAAAACAGATTGGTCAAAGCGTTATGCTGAGGCTGATGAGATTTTTGATTATATTCAAGAAATCACAACTCAATACAAGCTAAGAGACTATTGTAAGTTCAATCATGAAGTTACCAATGCTACATTTGATGAAAATCGTAATGTTTGGACTTTAAAATTTAAAGACCAACCTACACTTGAAGCTCAATTTGTAATTTTCGCATCTGGCCCATTACATGTTCCACAAATTCCACATTTAAAAGGAATTGAAAACTTCAAAGGTAAAGTTTTCCACTCTTCTCAGTGGGATCACAATTATGATTTGAATGGTAAATCTGTAGTTTCAATTGGTACTGGTGGAAGTGCGATTCAGTATATTCCTGAAATTGCAAAAGATGTTAAACAACTTTATGTGTTCCAACGTACAGCAGCTTGGGTGATTCCACGTGATGAACGTAAATACTCTCAACTAAGCAAATCTTTATTCAAAGCATCAAATATCTATCGTCAAATTCATCGTAGTCGTTTGTATTGGACAAATGAGTCACGAGTTGTGCCAATTGTACAACCACAAATCATGAAATATGGTCAAAAGCTTGCTGAAGCCTTTATCCGCTTCCAAGTAAAAGACAAAGAACTCGCTAAAAAACTTACTCCAGATTTCGTAATGGGCTGTAAGCGAATTCTAATCTCAAATAAATATTTCCCTACATTCAATCGTAAAAATGTTGAGCTAGTCACTGAAGGCGTTCAAGAAATTACAGCGAATGGAATCGTGACTAAAGATGGCAAAGAGCGTCAAATCGACTGTCTGATTTATGGTACTGGATTTATTACTGATCCACGTATCTATCTCAAACACTTTGATTGCTTTGGTCGTAACGGTATTGAGCTGAAGCAAGCTTGGAAAGATGGCGCAGAAAGCTATTATGGTATTGCAACCAAGAATTTCCCTAATTTATTCCAATTATTAGGTCCGAATACGATCCTTGGTCACAACTCTGTAATTTTTATGATTGAGTCACAAGTAAATTATATTCTACAGTTAATTCAAACTGTTGATAGCACTAAAACTCAAGCTGTTGAAGTTAAGCATGCTGTTCAAGATCAATTTAACGATCGCGTTCAAGAGCAGTTAAAAGGCACTGTTTGGCAAGCTGGCGGATGCAGTAGTTGGTATCAAGCTGCTGATGGAAAGAATTTCTCATTATGGCCGACGTACACTTGGAAATATTGGTTAGAGACTCGCAAAGTAAATGTTGCTGACTATAATTTCCTTAATAACTCAGCGATTACGAAAACAAATGCAGCGTAGTCAATAATTCTTCATAATAAGCAGGTTATTCGTAACCTGCTTTTTTTATGCAATCTGTCATTTTAATTTTTCAAATTTTTATTGCAATTAGCTTAGGCTATTTTATTGCACCAAGACTTTCTAAAAATTTGAACAATCTCATTTTTAAAATTCTTCCATATTTTTCATATGTGTTATTGGTCAGTGTTGCTTTTGAATTGACACAAGCACTCAACCATATTGACAACCCGACAACAATCCTCCCTCCTGCACTTTTAATAGCTTTTACCACCTCTATTTTCGCATTTGGTATTTGTTTAATTACATATAAGCTTATTGATCGGCAAAGCGTACAAGGCAAAATTTCATTTAATCTTTTTTTTAACGCCTTAAAAAATATAGCGAAAGCTTTTTTAGCATTAGGAATTGGTATTCTATTAGGACTAATAATTAACCATAGCAATATTCAGTTTACATTTAATAGCTGGTATCTACTTTTAGTTTTTATCTTTTTAATCGGTATCGAACTCGCACATACACAGTTTGATCGTAGTTGGTTAAGTTGGAAAATTCTCTTAGTACCATTTGCTGCATTTGTCGGTTCATGCTTGGCGTCTATATTAAATTATTATCTTTTACCTAAAGCCTTTAAGTTAAATGAAGTTTTAGCTTTATCACAGGGTTATGGCTGGTATTCAATGTCTGGCATTCTATTTACTGAATTGCATTCTGCAAAGTACGGAGGGATTGCCTTACTCACTGATTTATTTCGTGAAATTTTTGCAATTTTATTAATGTATTGCTTAGGTTGGCGTTTTCCTCGTTCCGCGATATCGAGTGCAGGTGCAACATCTATGGATGTCACTTTGGCTATGGTCAAGCAATCATGCGGGACTCATTACGTACCACACGCAATGATGAGCGGGCTAATATTATCTTTATTAGCTCCACTCTTGATCAGCTTATTTCTGAATCTAAAAATCTAATTTATTGAATTAGATGGAAGCTAAAATAGATTTTAACATTTCAGTTGGTTGAGCCGCCTTGGTAATTGGGCGGCCAATTACTAAATGAGTAGATCCATCAAGCATCGCTTGCTTAGGTGTTACGATTCGTTTTTGATCATCTGCATTTGTACCTTCAGGTCGAATACCAGGTGTAACTAAAGCAAACTCTTGACCCAGCATTTCACGAAGAATTTTAGCTTCTTGAGCTGAACAAACCACACCATCTAAACCACTATCTTTAGTAAGCTTTGCTAGACGTTTCACATGATCAACAGGTTCGACATCTAAACCGATATCAAACAAATCTTCTCTACCCATAGATGTAAGAACAGTCACAGCGATTAATTGTGTTTGGTACTGACCTGCTTTAAGACGTTCTACACAAGTTTCCATCATCTTGCGACCACCAGAAGCATGGACATTCACCATCCATACTCCTAGATCAGCAGCTGCACAAACAGCTTGCGCTGTCGTATTTGGAATATCGTGAAACTTAAGATCGAGAAAAACTTCAAAACCTGTATCTTGTAATTTTTTTACAATCGATGGACCTTCATGCGTGAAAAGCTCTTTGCCCACTTTTACTCGACAAAGTGTTGGATCAAGTTGTTCAACAATGGTCATAGCTTCGTATTGGCTTTTTGCATCTAATGCAACAATGATACTCAAGAGCTTTTCTTCCAAGGTAGTTAAAGGCGCTATTATAAATATGTTTTTGCAGAAGTGTAAAATATGATTAGCAGTTCTTTGCTTGATGTATATGCATAACCTCTACAATTTAAAATAAAACAAACGGTAAAATAAGTTATATTTTAATCCTAAAATAACGACAATAAGGAATAATAATGCAAGCTATCAAATCGACAATACAGCAAAAAAAATACAGTTTAGCAATCATCAATTCTTTTATATTCTTAAAAATGAAAATCTGACAATTGATCAAAGGTTAAAATTTTTACCAGATTTAGCTCACTTTGTTATGAGTTTTTCAGATCTTAATAATTATGTCCTACCTTATGCAAACCCACAGAATAAATACGAAGAGGCAATAAACTTGCATTGCAAAGAAGATGCAAACCATTGGCCTTGGTATCTATATGATCTTAAAAAACTAAATTTAGATCAGTCTCAATTATTGAGCGATACATTGAAATATTTATGGGGAGATAAAATTTCCCCTAGTAGAAAATTATCGTATGAGTTAGTTTCACTAACCTCAAATCAATGTCCTTTTATTCGATATGTTGCTATCGAAGTGATGGAGGCTACAGGAAATGTTGTATTCAATGTTCTTAATGAGATAACTAAAGAGACACATCTAAATCTAAAATTTTGTAGTGAAATACATTTATCACATAAGACTGGGCATACCATTGGTGCTGGAACAGATGTTTTCGATGATTATCCAACGTCTACAGATACTAAATTAAAATCGATTATCGTGATTGAAAAAAGCTTTAATGCTTTTGCCAAATTTATGGATCAGCTAGAAAATAAATTAAAAGAATAGATCTTTGGTTGAAGATTTAAAATTCAAAGCATCTAAAAATACAAAAAGGCTATTCCACTTATGAAATAGCCTTTCGAATATTAAAAATATTAAAACGTTGTCGTTTTATCATTGGCGTGAACATCTAAAACAGTTTTCTCATGCCGAACACTCGCAGCAGCTTCAGCTGCAGCTTGCTGAGCAAGTTGAATCTGTTCTTTTCTCAAATGATCAATATCTTTACGCAAGCGCTTAACTTCCCAACTATTTTGAAAAACTCGGAAAACTTGTACACCCAGTAATAATCCAACCACGACACCTAAAGCAAGTGTTAACAAAAGCAATAAACCTAATCGCATCGCTGGAACTTGAGTAAATAATAAATCGACTTGCAATTCAGCTGGATTCTGTAAAACTAATGCTAATGCGTAACCAAATATAGCAACAAGTAATGCAATTAATACATAGCGCATAATTCGCACCTCACTTATTTAGTTTATTTTTTATTTAATTGACTCGTTTACTGCATCACGAAGAGCTTTACCTGGTTTGAAGTGTGGTACTGCTTTTGCTGCAACATCAACTGCCTTACCAGTTTTAGGATTACGGCCTAGACGTGGTTCACGATGATGTAATGCAAAGCTACCAAAACCACGAATCTCAATACGATCACCACTCGAGAGCGCTTCAATCATTTGATCAATCATGATCTTAACTGCATCCTCAACCAAAGGCTCAGCTAAGTGTGGGTTTTTAAGTGCAATCCGTTCAATTAAATCAGATTTATTAAGTGCTTCAGTCGTCATTGATGACCTCTTTAATTATCGCTACTTTTCAATGTTTTTAATAATAACCTGTTTAAATACAAAACGGTAGCGCAGTACATGAATACTACGCTACCGTTTACAGTATTTTTGTATAAAAAAGTACATCTCTGTTACAAGAAATGTACTTTTTAACAAATTACTTCATTTGAGCTTTAATTAAGTCACCAATAGTCTTAGGACCATTGCTTTCTGCAGCTTGAGTTGCAGCAGCTTGGCGAGCGTTGTTTACAGCTTCTTTCTCTTCAGCTTCGTCTTTCGCTTTGATAGACAAGTTGATAGAACGAGACTTACGATCAACGTTGATGATCTTAGCTTCAACTTCTTGACCAACTTCTAAGAACTTAGTTGCATCTTCAACGCGGTCACGATTGATTTCAGAAGCTTTAAGAGTTGCTTCGATGTCATCAGCTAATTTAACTGTAGCACCTTTAGCATCAACAGCTGTAACAGTACCTTTAACTAAAGCACCACGTTCATTCGCAGCTAAGAAGTCATTGAATGGATCGCTGTTTAATTGCTTGATACCAAGGCTGATACGGTTACCTTCAGCATCTACAGATAAGATAACTGCTTCAACTGTGTCACCTTTCTTGTAACGACGGATAGCTTCTTCGCCTTGTTCGTTCCAAGAAATATCAGACAAGTGTACTAAACCATCGATACCACCAGATAAACCGATGAAGATACCGAAGTCAGTAATAGACTTGATCGTACCAGAAACTTTTTCGCCTTTCTCATGAGATTTAGCAAACTCTTCCCATGGGTTAGCACGAGTTTGTTTGATACCTAAAGAAATACGACGACGTTCTTCGTCAACTTCAAGAACCATAACATCAACTTCATCACCAATCTGAACTACTTTAGATGGGTGGATGTTTTTGTTTGTGTGGTCCATTTCTGAAACGTGTACTAAACCTTCAACACCTTCTGCGATTTCAGCAAAGCAACCGTAGTCAGTTAAGTTAGTAACGCGCGCTTTAACGATAGAACCTTTAGGGTAACGGCTCATGATCGCTAACCATGGATCTTCGCCTAATTGCTTAAGACCTAAAGATACACGATTACGCTCGCGGTCAAATTTAAGTACTTTAACTGTAACTTCTTGACCAACTTCAACAACTTCTGAAGGGTGTTTGATGCGTTTCCAAGCCATATCTGTGATATGAAGAAGACCATCAATACCACCAAGATCAACGAATGCACCGTAGTCAGTAAGGTTCTTAATAGTACCAGTAACTGTTTGACCTTCTTCAAGTTGAGCAAGTAATGCTTCACGGTCAGCAGAAGATTCAGCTTCCATAACAGCACGACGAGATACAACAACGTTGTTACGTTTAGCATCAAGCTTGATTACTTTGAACTCTAACTCTTTACCTTCAAGGTGAGTTGTGTCACGAATAGGACGAGTGTCAACTAAAGAACCTGGTAAGAATGCACGTACAGGACCGATGTCAACAGTGAAACCGCCTTTAACCTTACCAGAGATAACACCAGTAACGATTTCGCCATCTTCAAAGATTTTCTCAAGTTTAGTCCAAGTTTCAGCACGTTTCGCTTTTTCACGTGACAAAACTGTTTGACCCATACCGTTGTCAAGCGCTTCAACAACTACGTCAACAGTATCGCCAACTTGAACTTCAAGTTCACGTTGTTCATTTAAAAATTCAGCACGATCAACAACGCCTTCAGATTTAAGGCCAGTGTCGACAGTAACCCAGTCAGAATCGATACTAACAACAGTACCTTGGATGACTGCACCCTTTTCAACGTTGAGGTTTAATTCACTTTCTTCAAAGAGGGCTGCAAAAGATTCGGTCATGATATACCTGATAAAGTCAGCGGTCTTGGATCAGACAAGGCCGGTTAAGTTAAGTTGTTACATTGTCCAAAAGATCTGATCAAGCAATGCTTCAACTGAAAGTTAATTCAATATCTATTTTATACGACTGTCGATATAGTCAACCATGAGCTTAAATACTTCATCGATACCTATCTCAGAGCTATCAACGATATAAGCATCTTCGGCCGGCTTGAGTGGAGCAACTGTACGCTCCATATCCCGCTTATCTCTAGCCTGTATGTTAGATAAAATGTCGCTTATTTTAGCATCAAGACCCATACCCTGCAACTGTTTTACACGTCGCTCCGCTCGTGATTGTGCAGATGCGGTGAGATAAATCTTTGCCTGAGCTTCAGGAAAAATAGAAGTTGCCATATCACGACCATCAGCAACCAATCCTGGAGACTGGATAAAAGCTCTTTGACGATCAAATAACGCTTTACGTAATGCTGGAATTGCTGCAACTTTAGAAGCATATTCCCCCACTTCCTCAGTGCGTATCACATTCGTCACATCAGCACCATCGAGTAGAATAATCGTGGAAGATTCTGTTGATTTAAATTCGATATTTAAATGAGTTGCAATTTCGACACATTCATCCAACTTAGTTTCAAGTTGCTCTAATAAGTTTTTTTGAGCCAAAGACAGTCCAAGTAAACGATATAACGCACCAGAATCTAATAAATTATATTGGTAATGTGCAGCAATCTTAGCAGCTAACGTACCTTTTCCAGATCCGCTTGGACCATCAATCGTAATAATATGAACTGTCATTCTCTTCTCTTTATGGAGCAACTGATTTCGCTAGTTTTGAAAAACCTAGTGTAATTGCTGCTTTAAGTTGTGCAAGGATTAATTTACTCACAAAAGGTGCTTTTGCTGTAAATTCAATCTTGTAAGTTACCAATGTTACGTAAGGTGTAATTTCTTTGAATTCAATTTGACCCAAATGATGCTTTACAAGTGGATTGTTAATCAACTTATACTCAATACGTTTATTTTCTTCCAATAATGTAATTTCTTCTTGCAATGGTTTTACAGGACCAAATCCCATTCGACGAACCGACCCAATTCCATCTGGACGTTTTGGATCAGCCGAATCTTTAACTCGTACCACTTGTAGTGGGGCAAAAGCTTTATTATAAGTTGCGTGTTTTGACAATAAATCAAACACTTCTGAAAGAGGTGCATGAAACTCTTTTTTTACAGTGATTGCATTACGCATAGCTTTGCCTTTTTTAATTTGACCAAAATCATCGCGGCTTAGTTTGCCACAACTCAAAAGACATGTTTAATCATTTAAGGACGTTTTAGATAAATGGGCTTGCTTCTTTTCTTTTCTTCTTTGCTTAAAAAAATCACTTAGTTGAGCTGAACATTGTTGTTGTAAACAACCTTGTTCAAATACAAATTTATGGTTGTAGTAGCCATTATCTAACAATTGACGAGCGCTAACAACAGAACCAGCTTTAGGCTCAGTCGTTGCAAAAATCACTTTTTGAACTCTTGCATGAATCAATGCACCAACACACATGGTACAAGGTTCAAGCGTCACATATAAAACAGCATCATCTGGTAATCGATAATTTTCAATCGCTCGGCAAGCTGAGCGCATCGCTTGAATCTCTGCATGTGCCGTAGGATCAGACAATTGGATAGGTGCATTGTAACCCGAGCCAATGATTTTATCTTGACTCACGATTACAGCGCCAACAGGTATTTCACCTTGTGATGCTGCGATTGCAGCCTGCTCGTAGGCAAACTGCATCCAATATTCATCTTTATTAACAGTCATATCTACTTAAGAAATTACACCATATTGTCTTAATAACGCATTCCAACTATCAATTGTTGTAATTGGTGGACAATCAGACAATATATCTTTCAAAGTGATTTTTTCAGCAGACTTCCATTCAGGTGAAAGATCCTTATCAACCAAACGTGCTCGCACACCCTCAACGAAATCAGGATGACGAATCTTCCAATCAGAAATTTGTGACTCTAAAGCAAAAACCTCATCCCATGCATGACCTTGTTTACCCCATTGCCAAAGCAACCAAGTAATCGCAGCAGTGCTCGGAGAACCCTTCTGTAAATTCTCACTAGCTTGACGTAACCAGTCACTACTTGCATCACTCAAACCTATAATAGCTTGGTAATCATACTCAAAGCTTTGTCCACGACAAACACTATGGATAACATCAATTGAATTTTGCAATGGTCCAGAAGCAACTGGACGATGCAGGCTATTCAGGGTGTCATCGATTGCTCTAAATGCGCCAGCTGGATAATGATTCCAATCAACATTCAATACTTTTTGAAGCACATTATCACGCTGAGCTTCACAAATATGTGTCGCCCAACCAATACTGAATGCTCCAGCAGCTGTCATGATTGAACCCGTTAAACCAGTAAATAGACCAATTTGACCACGATCAGCAAGGAAGCGACTACCACCAACATCAGGATACAATCCAATATTAATCTCAGGCATAGCCAAACGAGAATATGGTGTGACCAAACGAAATGGTGCAGCCATAAATAAGCCTAGTCCGCCACCCATGACATAACCTTCACCCCAAACCACAATAGGCTTAGCATAGTTATGCAGCAGTAAATCTAGTGCATATTCTTGCTCAAAGAATTTATTAGCCGTATCAACTTCATTATTGATAACCAATTGGCGCAATTTACGAACATCACCACCCGCGCAAAATGCTTTTGGTGTAGTCGAATCAAACCAAATCGCTTTTACACTTTCATCATCATGGAAATGTTCGAAGACTTTGAGTAAAGCACTTACGATCGATTCATCCAATGCGTGTAATGATTTAGGTCGGTTCAAACGAACAATACGCCAACCATTTTTAGCATGCTCGACAATCAAATCAGGATGATAGCTATTTAAATCGGGAGAATTCATTATGCGTCCAATTGCCAGTCTATAGGCTCAATGCCATGTTGTTTCAAATATTGATTTGTTTTAGAAAACACTTTACAGCCAAAAAAACCACCTCGGTTTGCTGATAAAGGTGACGGGTGGGCTGCACTTAAAACTAAATGTTTGTTACGGTCTATGCGCTGTCCTTTACGTTGAGCATAAGCTCCCCATAATATAAATACGATACGTTCACGATGTTCATTCAACACATCAATCACATTATCAGTAAAATCTTCCCAACCTTGTTTCTGATGTGAGGTGGGTTGACCAGCTTCAACCGTCAGCACACTGTTCAGCAATAAAACACCTTGCTCAGCCCATTTACTCAAATCACCATGTCGAGAAACAGGTATGCCTAAATCAGTGTTCAATTCATGAAAAATATTACGTAAAGATGGAGGTAATGCAACCCCTCTTTGTACCGAAAAACTTAAACCATTCGCCTGATTCGGTCCATGATAAGGATCCTGACCAAGTATGACGACTTTCACATGGTTAAGTGGAGTGGTGTTAAATGCATTAAAAATTTGTTTGCTTGGCGGATAAATCGTTTTTTGGGCAAGTTTCTCTTGTTGCAAAAACTCGCGTAAATTATCCATTTTTTGCCCAAGTAAAAATTCAGAAAGTGAATATTTCCAAGATTCATCAATCTGAATTTTATTTAATTTATTGAGCTGTTGTTCCGTAAATTGCATCAACTTTCCTTAATTTGAGTTCACTTAATCAAGTAAACTCAAAGTGTTACTTGTAATTCTACTTCTGGATTTTCGAACTTAATTCCTTTTTTCAAGTTCTCATATATCTGTGGATCACTCCACTCTGATACGACTTGCTCTGAAAAAACTATTTGATCCAAGCTCAATATACCCATTTGCTCATTTTCAATGTCTTCCTGAAAACTTTGAGCGTACCCCGTATCAGTTTCATGAACAATCACAGAATATACTTGAACATCACCCTCACCATTTTGTGTTGTAGTTGAGCGAAGGACTTGTTGAGCTAAATAGAAAAAAATACGTGAAAATTGTTCGGCAGAAGGCGAAACAGGCAATGAAATCCATCGTGCACTAAATGTCTTACATGCATCAATATAAGCAGCATCATCTTTTTGCCAAAAACAAATGGCATGATCAAAACTGTCAAAAAGTTCTTTTATAACACCTTTGAGCAAACCAAAATCGTAAACCATCTGACCATGATCTAACTTTGACGCTTTGAGTAATAATTCAACTTTATAACTATGCCCATGAATCGAACGCTTACAGCGATCCGATGTACAATTGCGTACAATATGAGCATTTTCAAACTTAAATAATTTACGAATTAACATGCACCAAGCTAATCTTTATCTGCGAACGAGTTTTATTATAAAGCAAAAAAACAAGCATTGGGATTGATTTTAAACCTTGTCGATATTTGATAATTCAATTATCAAATCAATTGAAAGGTGCAAGACTTCGTGAGTAAACAATTACATGATTATCTTTTCTAGCCATAGAACTTGTGAATTGACGCTTACGTTCACTTAAAAGCACATCAATCTGTGCAGTAAAATAATTCGATTTCACATCCATTAAGCTACCTGCATCAGTTTTACTCTGCTCATCAATGCCAGAAAATGCATTCAATTTCCATAAGTCATCTAGATTATTAAAATAAGTCAAGTTTGCCTCTTTTGCTTTGATCTCCTGCTCTACCGCTTTCATATCCACCTTTGGATCCATGCTTGCTAACAATAAAGCAGGTGCAGTATTTATATTTATTTTTGTCGGTTCAGGTAAGGCCGAAACATAGGGACGAATCAAATCAAATTTTTTACCTTCGAATCCTCTAACCAATTTTAATTCTTCAACATTATGGAACTTTGTATTTGATGCCAAATATGCAGGTTCCATTCCTTGATAAATACTACTTTCAGCTCCCATTGCACCCGAAGTTTCATCATCCACATCTTGCCAATCAATGACAGCTTGACTCAACTCCGCTGGCAATCCAACTCTGACTAATAGTTTTTCAAACCACCGACGAGCGGAATCATCCACTTTTCCGTCTGGCTTAACTAAATTATTTAAATTAAATTTCCCCGAATCATCAATTAAACGTCCAGAAACTGCACCATCTTCAACTGGGAACGAAGGTATTGGTTTCGCCCAACTTTCCTGTAAATGATCAAGATTACCTGCATTTTCACTATCTTGAATCAATAATTCAGAAAAAAATGCCTCTGCGCTTTTTGCATAAAGTAAAGACTGATTTTGGCGCATCAAATAGCCAGTATTTTCAGCAGTATTGCTTTGACGTTTTGCAATTGTTGCAGCCAAAATAGTAGCCAATGCGACCATGATCAATATTGTGAGAAGTGCTATACCTTGTTCAGAAGATTTAATCTTGATCATTGAGGTGTTTCCTGATTGACCAATAACTGATTGGCATTTAATAAACTATAAATCCACTCATAATCTGAGCCAGCAATCGTCAATTGAACTTTAAAACCTAATGGTAACTTCTTTAATTCATTTACATTATTTGGATCATTAATATTTTCAGGCCATTGGCTAATTTCTTGTGGATTTAAAATCAAAATTCTAAATTGATCTACATTTTCAAGTAAAGTGCTTGATACTGGTTGCACACGATTTGGAATATTTAAATTTGTATATTTCAAACGGTAAACTTTTTTTTGTTGTGCATCATATCTGTATTCTATTCGCTCATATGGTGAAAGACCTTGCTTCAATGGATCAGATACCCCAGCCTTACTAAAACTAAAACTTGGATCATTCAAAACCATAGCTGCTTGTAATTGTCGCCCATCATTTGCAGTCAATGGAATTATCTGCATGCTATCTTTTAGAAATTGCTGATAAGCATCCTGTAATTCAAATAAGTGTGTTTCATGTTCTGCATTTCTATCTTTCACTTTGATAAGATAATCAAAAACTTTCCACCCCAACATTGAAAGCACTGCAAAAATCGCAATCGCAACAAGCAACTCAACTAAAGTAAAACCTAAATTACTCTTAATTTTTTTGGGTAAATAAGACTTAGTTGAACTTTGCTGACATTCTGAGACAACATTAAATCTGAAACCCAACCTCATTACAACATTCTTGATTTTCATGATGTTTTGACTTTTGCAGGATAATTAAAGAATACAAGATTGGTAATTCCTGCCTCAACTTTGCCTTGTTCAGTGTTATATAAGCTTACTTGTAACTCGATACGTTGGATTTTTGGGTTTAATGTTGATTGTGCTTTTTTATCGATTTGCCAAGTTTCCCCCTGCGCAGTAACTTGTTTAGATTGTGTTCCCTCAAGCCACTCTTGATTTATTTCCATGGTTGCAATTTCATTCATTGCCACAAATTGGGCTTTAGTACGTAAAATTGCATTTGAAGTTGATTGGGTATACTGCATAGCTACTTTAGTTAACGCGATTGCAGCGACCGCAAAAATAGCTAAAGCAACCATCACCTCTAACAGCGTAAAACCTTTCTGTATTTTGAGAGAATGTAGTTTAACCTCAGCAATTGTTTGAAAATTAAGACTATCTGATTTTTTATCAAGCAAACTGAATTGTCGATTAGTCATCTTACTTAAGGTATTAATTTTCATGTATTTTCCCCAAGTAATCTAATTCTAATTCATTACCGATCGGTTGCTGCTGATAATAAAATTGAATTCTCACAGGTTTAACTTCACCATTGCCAAACCAAACTAGTTGAGGAGATTTACCCCCCAGTAGATCCTCGTTGTTTGCTTTAGAGTACCGCTCAGCATCAATAACTTGTAAGCTGAAGGACACGTTATCTGGTAATTGGCGAGACTTAAATTCCTTATATTCCTGCCATGTTTTATCAGCTTGCTGAACGAGCTGTAGACTCTGGTCGTGATATTCAAATAAATTATAGGTAAATGGCGAAACATCCGTTGCATTTTGAAAATTCAATGCAAATACTTTTGATTGATCAGCAGATTGTTTATTTATTCTTTTAATATCAAGTATAAATAGCTCTCTGGCTTGCATTGCTTTACGCTGATCTATACCACCAATATTCAGAACAACAAGTGATGCCATGACCGTCATGATTACAATCACCACCATGATCTCAATTAGGGTAAAACCTTGCTGTAATCGAAGTGATGATTTCATGATAATAATCAACTATGTTAATGCATGTTCAAGCTGTTTGGGCATCGCCAAAGCCTGTTCTATATAAGCTACACGTAGTGTATCTCTTGAACCCAAGTAACGCTGATAGAAACTTGAATTTAGTATAACCGCAGCGCCATAGGTTAAAGACCATATCGAGGCTAAATAATCTCGTGTCGTCATCTTACTATTGATATCAATCAGGTAACTCTCAGTCATACGAATAATAATGCGCAATCTTTGACGTCGAATTTTATATAATTCACTGAATAGTAGCTGTATTCCTTGTCCAGTTGTTGAAAGACGCTCTTCTATTTGATGAAATAATGCGGTACGTTCAGGATGATGTAAATGATGAAGCATAAAAAAAGCTAAATGCTCCGGAAATGATTTTTCAGTATCCTGGATCATTTCCAACAGCATTTTTTCATTGCGAATGATCAGCAACATATACAGCTCATCTTTGCTTTGAAAATGCTTATATAAAGTGCCTTTAGCTAAATCCAATTCTGCTGCAAGGGCATCAAGCGTCATGCCCGCTTCACCATTTTCTAATAAGAGTTGTTCAGCGATTTGAAAAATTAACGCTTCTCGTGCTCTAAACTGAGCTTGACGATCCATCTTCACGTGATAACTCTCTTTTCAAGTACTACAAACCGTTATTTAAAATTTAAGAGATTTTCAAAATTTTGCATGGTAATCATGCCAATCTCTTCAAGCGATTTATCATATACTTCACTAAGAGCTTTTGCTACATAGGGCACATATTTTGGTTCATTTGTTTTACCACGATATGGCACAGGTGCTAGATACGGACTATCTGTTTCGATTAATACACGATCAAGTGGTACTTGCTTAGCAACATCTCTAAGGGATTGAGCATTTTTGAAAGAAATGATTCCTGAAAAAGAAATATAGTAACCACAATCTAAGACCGCTTTCGCTGTTTCCCAATCTTCTGTGAAACAATGTAATATGCCGTGTGTTGATTGTTCAGCTCGAATAATATCTACAGTGTCATGTTTTGCCGAGCGCGTATGTACAACCACAGGTTTTTTTACAATTTTTGATGCTTGTATATGCCTAGCAAAGCATTGCTTCTGATCTTCAACAAAATCAGTACTGTGATAATAATCCAAACCTGTTTCACCTAAAGCCCAGACTTTTTCTGATTGAGCCAACTCGACCAAAAAATCTGTTGTAGCTCGGGCCATGACATATTGATCTTCACATGGATGAACCCCTACTGTGTAACCAACATCATCGTGTCGTGATGCAATTTCTGCCAATTTTATATGATCTTCTAAATCCACAGATATCCCCATGAACTTAGTTACGCCTGCCTGACGTGCAGCATCGAGCGCTTGATCTAGATCTCCACCGTATGGCGTAAGATCTAACATGGTTAAATGGCAATGGGTATCAACAAACACGCTTTGTTCCTAAAAAATTTAATTACATAGTATAACTTGGACGATCAAGGCTTTTAGCACCTGCTAAAATTCTTTCTGCCTCTGTTCGATAATAAACACCTTTATCACCGGCAAGCTGAATCGCAAAACCTTGTGGTTTAAAATGGGTTTGCTTGTGCGAAATCCAAATCACCTTACCAGTTAAAGGAATTTTCTGTGATTGATCAGGCAGAGTCGCAAGGATAAAAACTTCTTGTCCCATTTTTACCGCTTGCTTAGTCGGAACAAATAAACCACCACCTTGTACAAAAGGCATATAACTCGCTTGCAAGGTAGCCTTGTCAGGAATATTGACTTGTATAATCCCGCCCATCATTTGTGGTTGCATTACATTCCCCTGTTATTAATTTACTTAAAGTTTCTTATATGATGCTGATTAACCGTAATAAAGCATGAACGCTCATGGTTTCAAATACAAGTGCAATAAACACCGTCAATCTACTTAGCTGAACCCAATCAACTTTCATTTTTTGAATTATAAGAAACATTAATAGAAACAACAAATAATGTTTCAAATAACTTATCTATTTAGGGTCTGTTGACATTTACTGTTCATAATTAAACCTATAAAGGTAGCCATAAAAATATACAGGCTAAGGCAACAGCACTTTGATAATTTCTTTTGAGCTTGTCATATCGAGTAGCTATCCCTCTAAATTGTTTTAATCTACAAAACATATTTTCAACTAAATGCCTGATTTTATATAAATACCAGTCCATATGATCATTGTTCGATTGGCTATTTATTTTCTTTGGTATATTCGCTTTTGTTCCTGTTTTTCTGATCTGCTCACGCAGTGGTTCTGAATCATAGCCTTTATCTGCGCATACCACTTCTGTCTCTTTTAAATCTAATGTTGCTATTAAATCAGGTGCAACTTTGATGTCATGTGTAGTGCCATCGGTAATCATGAAATCAATAGGATTGCCATGTGAATCAACAATCAAATGTATTTTTGAGGAGTTTCCTCCTACACTTTTAGAAATGGATTGATTCGCTATACCGGCAGAATGTTGATGAGCACGTACGTGAGAGCCATCAATAAAAATCCACTCCATATCGGGGCATGATGCTAATAATTTGAATAATCTAAGCAACTTACCGCTGCTTGACCAACGATTAAAACGTTTGAAAATAGAGTTTGATTGACCGAAATAGGAAGGAATATCTCGCCACGGACAGCCTGTTCTAATTCTATAGAGAATAGCTTCAATAAAATTACGTAAATTTGAGTTGTGATGAATAGATAAATTACGCAAAATAGTTTTCAACTTTTGCCAGTGTTGATCTGTCAGCATGGTACGAGGCATAGCGAATAGTAAAATT
>NZ_JAKTID010000025.1:0-10241 GCF_027854795.1 Acinetobacter sp. AOR34_HL
CGAAATAGGCGTAAACGCATGGGTTTACGTCTGAATTTAATTGCTGCAATTTACAACATGGAGTTGGTTAAAAAATGATTTTTGCAAGAGGTCTAGTTATTGAATTGACAAAACACACGATAAAAATAAAAATCAACCTAAACACATATATTTAAGTTGATTGTTATTGCTAATTTTGGGATGAGATTGCTAATCTGTTAATCATCCAAAGAAAATTTATTTTTATCTTTATATTTTGCTTTTAATTTGTGTAGTGAATTACTAAACCAGTTTCTTTGTTCGTCAGGGCGTGTAACTTTATTGCCTTGATAATTGATTTGAGTCGCTTTTTGAAATGGACCATAAGCTTTTACTAAATAGTCTTCAGGTTTATAACCATTATCCAACGCTTCTTGATAATATTGATCAAATAACTCAACTAAGTCTTGTCTTGGATGAGGCATGATTTTTCCATCAAACCAATGTTTTTGATTGTTTTTTTCTAGGCGCGGTAACGAGTATTTATGGCTAAACTGAGTACCCATGTCGGAGTAATGAAGAATCTTGATATCTTCTATTTTTAAGCCTTCACCATCAATACAGTTGTATGAACTATTGTAGTTTTGGACTAGATGTGGTTGGTCTTTGATTAGTTGCATTAACTTCTTGTGACCATCTGGATCAGATTGCAACGTTTTAAGTGAAGGTAAATATTGTTTAGCTTTTTCACAATCCCAAACACAAGTACATAAACGAGCTGAACTTTTGCCACCTTTGGCGATGACGATTGCATCATCTTTCATCGGATGCGACCATAACTCAGCAATATCACATAAAACGATGACATCAGCATCCATATAGATCGAACGCCCTTCAAAGTTGGATGATTCTGGAATTGCCCATCGAAAACCTGAAAAAGGAGTCGCCCATTTTTCAGTATGCCAACCTTCACTAGCTTCTTGATTACTGTACCATGGACTTTTTGTATCATGGCTTAATTGCATCCAAAAAATTTCAATAGGATGTTGAGTGTGTTTTCGAATACTGTAATCTAAAACCATCATTTGTTCTAAGTCACAGTTGTTGGGATCACACCCAACGAATACTTTAATTACGTCATTGTTCATATCTGCAATCACTTCATCATATATAAATCAATGCAGTATGTAGAAGATAAAATCTTTAAGGAACTGCACGATAAAATTAAAACCAACATTGTAAGTCTATATTCTTTACATGACTAGCATTGAAATGTATTGTGCAATAAACTCCACTATGATTTTGATAGAATAAATAGTGCGTTCTAATTTATTGTTGTATTTACAAGATAGAATATGAATGATAGTTTCTTTGTGCCTTACTTTTAGTGGCTTATATTGTTGTATATGAAGATCAACCTATGAGAAATTATGTAATAAGTCTTTCAAATGAGTCTCAACGTAGAAAGCATATTCATACTGAATTTACTAAAGAGGGATTAGTATTTGAATTTTTTGATGCGATTACTCCCATCACTTTATCTTCAACAGCACTTGATCTAGGCATAACGGTCGATAAAACTGATTTACATCCAAATGAAATTTCTTGCATATTAAGCCATGTCTGCTTATGGAAAAAAGCTGTTGATGAAAAATTAGATTATATTGCCATATTTGAAGATGATATTTATTTAGGTAATTCTGCTCAATTTTTTTTGAAAAATTCTCAATGGATTTCTGAGCAATGTGAAATAGTTAAATTAGAAACTTTATATCGTAAGGTATTTCTTTCTAGAAAAGATGAGCCTTTAACTCTTGAAAATAAACGTGAATTAGTAGTACTAAATGGTCCACATATGGGGGCTGGTGGATATATTTTGTCACGTCGCGCCGCAGAATCTCTAATAGATTTTACGGCTAGGCTATCAGAACTTATACCTATAGACCATATTATATTTAGGGCTTATCCAGAAGAATCCCATCAAAAAATATATCAGTTATCGCCAGCGCTATGTATTCAAGATGTAATTTTAACTGACGGTGAGACAAATTTTCCTAGCTCGTTAGAGGAAGTTCGAAATATTCGTAAAGGAGAGATTAAAGTTAAAAAGAAGTTGAGTTTAAGGGCCAAAGCTCAGCGTGAACTTGGGCGCCCATTTCTACAAATACTATCTTTTATTCAAATTGGAATATGGTTTTTTCAAGGGAAAAAAGTGACAAAAATTAAGTTTAAATAGTAGTTTTATATCATTATTGAATTTTTCTTATAGTGTTCATCTGAGGCATTTATAGCTCTAAACCGCTTATATCCCCACATGTATTCAGTTGGAAAGCGGTTGATCATTTGCTCTACCGCTTTATTTAATGCAGTTGTCGCAACTTCTATATCTCGATCATAGAGTTCAGGATCATTGAGATCATCACAGTAGACCTCAAAACCTTCACCATCCTCTCTACGGAAACAACTTAATCCCACTAAACGGCATTGAGTTTTTTGTGCCATTTTGCTGGCTAAAGTACTGGTTAAGCAGGGAACTCCAAAAAAAGGAACCACGACACCACCAGAGGGTTGAGGGACATGATCTGGCAGAATTACACTGAAACCACCTTGTTTGAGGTTTTTGAATAATGCTTTAACACCGTTGGCATCAGTTGGAACTAGTGTCGCGTTTAACCGTTGGCGAGCATGTAAAGCAAAAGCATTAAATCCTGAGTCTTTCATGGGTTTATACATAATGGTAGGAATACCATATTGGTGTACCCATGCATTCATCATTTCCCATGTACCGAGGTGAGGGGTAATAATTAAAGCACCGCGGGGGTCATTTAATGCATTTGTTAGTACATCTAAATGATGAACCATCTTTATTTGCTGGATACTCCATTCTGGAGGCATTGCCCAGCATTTCCCAGATTCGATATAACTTAGACATTGCTTTGTCACGCTTTCTTTAGCAAGCTTTTCACGCTCACGCTCAGGAATATCTGGATAAGCAAGACTGAGATTTACCCGTGTTTTCCAAAGCATACTTTTATTTGGATTTTGGTTGATAAAATAAGCTACCACTTTTGCGATACTGCGCAAAAATGCTAAAGGTAGAATACGGAGTAAAGTGGTATAAAACGACATTGCGATTAATCTTGTTTATTCGCGTTGCCTTTGAGGACCATATAAATGAGGGCGACAAAGATGAGAAGTGCACCTGCTAAGCTACTAACGCAAAAATATAAAATGCGTTCATTGGTCGTCATATTGAAAAGTTCATTTGCTAAAATATAGCGCATAAAAAACCATTGTGCCAAAGAAAACACAATAATCACAATTGCATGTCGACGTACATCAGGACGCATTGCCATAACAATGACCTCTCAATAAAAAGCAGTTCATTATGCCACTAGCATAGATATTCTCAAAGTATAAATTATCGTACCAACGCTCTCCAAAAGGAGGAGATCTTATAGCCATAAAAAAACCCTGTACAAGACAGGGTTTTTATTTAATCCATAAAACTACAGATTATTTTTCTTCAGTTTTCGGCTTTTCACGTAAACGAATGCCTAAGTCACGCAATTGATTTGCTTCAACAGGAGCTGGAGCTTGAGTCAATGGACATTCAGCAGTCTTCGTTTTCGGGAATGCGATCACATCACGAATTGAAGATGCACCAGTCATCAACATGATCAAACGGTCAAGACCAAAAGCCAAACCACCATGTGGAGGCGCACCATAACGTAATGCGTTCAATAAGAAGCTGAATTTTTCTTCCGCTTCTTCTTCGCCGATACCTAAAGCTTCAAAAATTGCTTTTTGCATTTCTAGTGTATAGATACGAAGTGAACCACCACCAATTTCAGTACCATTCAATACCATATCGTATGCAACTGATAGTGCCGCGCCTGGATTGCTCTTTACTTCTTCAACACTTGATTTTGGTAGTGTGAATGGGTGGTGAACAGAAGTCCATTTGCCATCATCAGTTTCTTCGAACATTGGGAAGTCAACGACCCAAAGTGGAGCCCACTCGCACGTTGCAAGATTCAAGTCATGACCGATTTTCACACGAAGTGCACCCATCGCATCATTTACGATCTTCGCTTTGTCAGCACCAAAGAATACGATGTCACCGTTTTCAGCACCAACGCGTTTGAGTAGGTCAAGTACGATTGGTTCGATGAATTTAACGATTGGTGATTGAAGACCTTCGATGCCTTTCTCAAGTTCATTGACTTTAATATAAGCCAAGCCTTTAGCACCGTAGATGCCTACGAATTTAGTGTATTCGTCAATCGCACTACGTGGTAGTGAACCTGCACCAGGAACACGTAACGCTACAATACGACCTTTAGGATCTTTTGCAGGACCAGCGAAAACTTTGAACTCAACATCTTGCATTAAGTCTGCAACGTCAACGAGTTTCAATGGAATACGCATATCTGGTTTATCAGAAGCATAATCACGCATTGCGTCAGCATAAGTCATACGTTCGAATTTATCGAATTTTACATTCAATAATTCGTTGAACATTTTAACTGTTAAGCCTTCCATTAAATCCATGATGTCATCGTCACTCATGAACGATGTTTCAACGTCGATTTGGGTAAATTCAGGCTGACGATCTGCACGTAGATCTTCGTCACGGAAACATTTCGCGATTTGGTAATAACGATCAATACCACCTACCATCAACAATTGTTTAAACAATTGTGGTGATTGTGGAAGCGCGTAAAAACTACCATTTGAAACACGGCTTGGTACTAAATAGTCACGTGCGCCCTCAGGAGTTGCACGAGTCAAGATAGGTGTTTCAACGTCTAGAAAACCGTGATCTTCGAAATAGTTACGAATTAAGTTAGTAACTTTAGAACGGAAGCGTAAACGATCTAACATTTCTGGACGACGGATGTCCAAGAAACGATATTTCAAACGAATTTCTTCAGAAATATTGGTATTTTCGTCATTTAATGGGAATGGCGGAGTTTCAGAAGCAGCAAGAACTTCGATTTCTTTTGCCAAAACTTCAATTTGACCACTCACCATGTTGGCATTTTCAGTACCTTCATAGCGACGACGTACACGACCTGTAATTTTTAAAACAAATTCAGAACGTGCTTTATCCGCAGTAGCGAATGCTTCTGGTGTATCAGGGTCAATAACGACTTGAACTAAACCATCACGGTCACGCATATCAAGGAAAATCACACCGCCATGGTCACGGCGACGATGAACCCAACCGCATAGAGTAACTGTTTGATCGATTTGGGCTTCAGTTAAAGAGCCACAGTAATGAGTGCGCATCATATTGAATTATTTATCCAAACTATATTGGCTAGAAGGTGAATGCGTAAACAGCGCAGCACCAATGAAGGGGAGATTATGCCTTGTTGAACGTATAGTCTCAAGTCTTAATGCTTTAACAGAATCTTAAACATCCGCTTTTAATTAAAATGAGCTTTAGTTCTTATTTCGATCTAAAAATAATAGGACTAAACATGAGGCAGTAAATAGTATTAATCCTGTCTGAGTGAACTCATTAATTGATTTACCGATAAAAAAATATCGTTCGGTGTTCCAAAGATCAGAATGGATGTGGCGACTATAGCCCCAAACAGATAACATTCCAGAAATTGTTGAAATTATTAAGCTTATGATCATGAATAATTTAATTTTTACAGGAACAGCTTTCGGTTGCTTATGGGTATGGTAATAGCTTTTACACATGCAAAAGATAAAAGGTAAAGCAACTACAGATGAAGTAATTTGCAATATGAAATGTAATGGATAATTCAAACCAAATATTGAAATGTTCTGAGCCAGTAAATTTCTAAAAGCGAAAGTTCGAAAATCGAGATGCGTTAAACCATCCCATACTAAGTGGGTTGCGGTACCGATGATAATTGCAAAACAAGTCATTAATACGAAAGTGATGATTTGATCAAACGATTTAATATTTAGAGGATGAATGATTCCAAGTACTCGATACATCACAGGGCGATAGATCAGATACCAAAGTAAGCAGAAAAATAAACCTATCGGAAGGTTGGGAAAAATAACTCCTGACCATTGGTGTGCGATAGGTAGATTGGCTTGAGTAAATAAACGATATAAATCAGGTGTCATGCATCCAATCGCCAAAGCAGCAATAGGAAGATGTCCTTTAGTCAGTTTTGATAATGGTGGTGCAAGTACAGCGTGGGAAAGTGTAAAAGGCATATCGTTAGAAAACGAGTTTTTATGAAATCATGGAGCAGCAGTGTAGCAAATGTTTCGTGTTGTGATGTTTCTTATTGCAAATTGGATGAAATGTTATAATATAACAAAAATAAATTGGTTCGAGATAATGTTCATGTTGTTTTATAAAAATATATTAACGCTGTCTATATTAGCAGCTGTTTCTGTAACAGCTTTTGCTGCTGAAAATGAAAAAGTTGAAAGCTTAGAAACGATTAGAATCAAAGCGCATCCATTGGAACAAACCTCACAGGATTTTGCGGTAGCCGATAGTGTGATCGATCAAACTAAATTATCACAAGGTGCCGTAACCATTGGGGATGTACTTGGGCAACAAACGGGGATTTATTCAAATCAGTTCGGCGCTGGTTCAAGTCGTCCTGTCATCCGAGGTCAAGATGGTGCTCGAGTTAAAATCTTACAAAACTCATCTGAAAACATTGATGTATCGACCTTATCACCTGATCATGCGGTAACTGTAGATCCTGCATTAGCAAAACAGGTCGAAGTGATTCGTGGTCCTTCTACATTATTATTTGGTGCAGGTACAGTAGGTGGTTTAGTCAATGTGATTGACAGTAAGTTACCTACGCAAATGCCTGAAAAAGGTTATGAAGGAAATGTTGGATTACGCTACAACACGGGAAGTGATGAAAAGCTGGCAAGTGCTGGTGTTACAGTTGGTTTAGGCGATCAAGTAGCATTACGTGTTGAAGGTTTAAAACGTGATGCGAATAATTACATTGCACCCGATTATTTTCATGAAGGTGAAAAAGAGCGCCGAGTTGATAATACTTTTGCTGAAGGTCAAACTGTAAATGTTGGTTTGTCATGGATCTACGATCGTGGTTTTACAGGGATTTCTTACAGTAATCGTCAAGATAAATATGGTCTACCTGGCCATAGTCATGAATATGAAAGTTGTGAAGCTCATTTAGTTGGGACTCCACATTTACATTGTGGTGATCATGAACACGAAGATGAGCATGGTGGTGATCATCATGATGAACATGAAGGTGAACACGTACATGAAGCCGGACCGTGGATTGATTTAAAATCTGAACGTTATGACATTCGTTCTGAATTAGACAATCCGTTCAAAGGTTTTAAGAAGTTTAGAGCGCAAGCAAGCTATACAGACTATCAGCACGATGAAATTGAAGAAGATACGATTGCTACTCGCTTCAAGAATAAAGCATATGATGGACGTGTTGAGTTGGTACATAACCCAATCGGTGCATGGGAAGGCGTGATAGGTACTCAGTATGGACAACAGAAATTAAATTTAACGGGTGAAGAAGCATTTTTAGCGCCAAATACGACAAAAAAATGGAGTCTTTTTGCCCTAGAACATGCTCAATTCAATGACGTACATGTTGAGTTGGCAGCTCGTGTGGATCAACAAAAAATCGATATCGAAGATTCAAGTAAGAAAGATTTTGATGGTTCAGCATTTTCTGCTTCAGGTGCCGCTAACTGGGAATTTGCACCAGACTATAAACTTTCTTTAGTTGCATCGCATCAACAACGCCTACCACTAGCTCAAGAGTTATATGCTGATGGTAAACATTTTGCGACCAATACTTATGAGTTAGGAAATGATCAGCTCAAAAAAGAGCAGTCGAACAATGTGGAATTAGGCTTCCATTATGATAACAACCGTTTTGATTATCATATCCATGTTTATCATAACTGGTTTGATGACTACATTTACGCACAAACTTTAGATCGCTACGAAGACTTCCGCCTAGTAAAATATACTCAAGACAAAGCACGTTTTTATGGAGCTGAGGCAGAAGCTGCTTACCAAATTTCTCCTACATACAAAATAGGTGTGTTTGGTGATTACGTGCGTGGAAAAATCGACAATGAAAATGCTCCACGTGTTCCAGCGGGGCGTTTAGGGACTAAAGTAAATGCTGATTTTGGTGATGGGTTCACTGGATCTGCTGAGTATTATCATGTCTTTAACCAAGACAAAATCACGGCATATGAAACCGAAACGCAAGGTTATAATATGTTGAATCTTGGTGTCGCTTACTCGGGTGAATATAGTAATTTAGGTAATTATCGCGTTTTTCTAAATGCAAATAATCTTTTAGATGATCAAATTTATCAACATGCATCGTTCCTTTCAACGATCCCGCAAGTTGGTCGTAATTTTACAGTTGGTGTAAATTTTAACTTTTAATTTTCACTGAAATCTTATTGAAATATCAATCTATAAGCTCTAGCCTTGGTTCATTAGGCTAGGGCTTTTTCTGTTTATATGCGCATCTTCCAAAAAATTCATCAAAAGTTAAACTGGTCAGGTCGACGTTACATGGCAGTGATATTATGTATTTTAGCGATAGGATATATTGCTTCTGCAATTTATCATACGGTGAAACCTATTCCTAAAGGATTGAATTTCACTGGTCAATTACGTCATGCCAATGTGAAATTTCTAGCAGACCAAACTTATGTCGATGCGCAAGGAACTCAACATCTCGATCAGAAAATTTTTACTGAAATTTTTAAATTAATTGATGATGCACAAACCACAATTGTGCTGGATATGTTTTTGTTTAATCAAGAAGTAGGTCAATCCAAGATTCAGCAAATCCCTTTGATGCAAAAATTAACAGATGCATTGATTCTAAAGCGACAACAGAACCCGAACATTCAAATTGTACTGATCACTGATCCAATCAACTCGGTATATGGTGGGATTGCACCTGAACATTATCGTTCATTGCGCCAAGCAGGTATTGATGTAATCGAAACAGATTTGAAACCTTTACGTGCATCTAATCCACTTTGGTCTGGTTTTTGGTATATCTGTTGTCAGAATCTAGGCAATAGTTCAGAAGGTGGATGGTTAAAAAATCCATTTGGCGACGATAAAATCACTTTACGTAGTTATTTAGAACTATTTAACTTCAAAGCAAATCATCGAAAAACTTTGGTTGTGGATACGGAACAAGGTTGGAAAAGCTTAGTGACTTCTGCAAATCCACATGATGGCAGTTCACATCATAGTAATGTTGCTTTAGTTGTAGATGGTCCAACTGCGGTTGATATGCTACAGACAGAGCAAGCAGTTGCATCTATGTCTAAGGGCTCAAGTCCTGTTGTGATCATGGGTGCATTTGCTGAGGATAAGAGCTTGCCACAAGTGCAGGTACTGACTGAAAAAGCAATTTATGATGCTGTAATCAAGATGATAAATGAGGCTAAAGCTCAAGATCATTTAGATATTGCTATGTTTTATTTATCAGAACGACAAATTATTGAGGCACTTAAACAAGCTAAAAAGCGTGGTGTTGATGTGCGGATGATCTTAGATCCGAATAAAGATGCATTTGGTCGACAAAAAAATGGTATACCCAATCGACAAGTTGCTTCTGAATTGAATGCTGTTGGTATTCCGATTCGATGGTGTGATACACATGGAGAGCAATGTCATAGTAAAATGCTGCTTAAATATAATCATCAGCATGCAGAGTTGATTCTTGGTTCCGCAAACCTAACTGCACGTAATTTAAAAAATTATAATCTTGAGACCAACATGAGAGTTGTTGGGAATACACAAGCACAGGTTTTTCGTGATGCAAAGACATATTTTAATTCATCGTGGAATAACCTAAATGGCCGTCAAATGACGGTTGATTATTCAAAGTATGCAGATGAATCAAAATTTAAATATTGGATATATCGTTTTATGGAATGGTCTGGATTGTCGACGTTCTAAAAAGAAAGAGGCTTATAGCCACTACTGTCCCATAGTTTGCTTTAAATAAAAAAACCTGAGTCTAAATAGTTAAAATATGAGTGCAAACAAACACTTTAACTATAAAGGACTCAGGTTTTGTCACATCAGAATACCGTATTTCATCAATTACTCAAACCCATTCTAAGACAAGATTTTGAACGTCTGGCTAAACTGCACCACTCTGGGCAAAAATTAAGATCAGCCATCCGCTGGGATCAGTTTGTTGCCATATTGATGTCCCAACTTTCTTGTCGGCAAAGCTTAAGAGACATTCAATCCAATCTCGAATCCCAGCAGGAAA